>JBNKYV010000184.1:0-8193 GCA_050301075.1 Gammaproteobacteria bacterium | reverse complement strand
TATAATTGATGGTTAAAAGATGGGGCGCGACTTTACGCCCTATATATACAGGTGTCAACACAACTATTTTAGTTTTTATACGTTGAAATAAAACTAAATCACTTTAAATTTTTATCATTACGTTTTGTAGAAACATTATTTATAAAACACAAACGTTCTACTCTTTAATACAAAGCAATGATCTTAACGTTAATATAGCTATACAACTGTTAAGGTTATCAATCATTTACATGATAAATAGTAATGTTTTACAGCGTAATAAACCTACTCTTCATGCAACAACTAAGCTGTTTTTAGCACCATGTCCTTACAGCCTTTAAGGTCTATTAAGTTAATTCGTAAAAAATTACAAGTTTTATTTACAAACCTGAGAAATTCAGTTAAAAATAGATCAACCATGGGGAGGAAGTTAGTTAAAGGTTATTAAAACATTAACTAACGCTCTTGGTTGCCATGCTGGGAGGCGTGGATTTAAACAACTATCTATTGAGGGGATTTATACATGAAGTTAGTTACTGGTATTGTTAGCGCTGCTATCGTTGCAGCTCCTTTGATGTTCTCAAATGCAGCTGTTGCTTCTGATGGGAAAGGTCTGTTTGCTGGTAAAGGCTGCGCAGGCTGCCATGGTCCTACAGCGATGGGTTCAGTTGGTCCTCGCCTGGCAGGCCAACAAGAAAAATACATCGTTGAGCAATTCAAACTGATCCGTGATGGTCAACGTACATCTGGCAAAGCTGGCATGATGGCTGGCGCAGTTAAAGCTGTTAAGGATGACGAAATTGCAGCTATCGCTGCATACCTGACAGGCCTGTAATTAAACAGCTGTCAGTTAGAGTTTAAAATACTCTGACCATTCAAAATAAAAAGCCCTGACCATGAAAATGGTCAGGGCTTTTTGGTTATATAAAACAAATAACGTTATAAACAAACACTACATATGCAGTGCGCGTTTATGCACGGCCAAAGCGGCCTCATGCATCGCCTCAGCAAGCGTTGGATGGCCATGAACCGTATAGGCAATATCTTCACTGCTCGCAGAGAACTCCATCGCCAATACTGCTTCGGCAATTAACTCAGATGCATTTGGCCCCATGATATGCACACCAAGAATAGTATCGTCCTTGGCATCGGCAATGATTTTCACAAGACCATCCATATCCCCCATAGCTCGCGCACGGCCATTTGCCATAAACGGAAAGGTGCCAACCGTGTAATCAACACCTGAGTCATTAAGCTCTTGCGTTGTTTTACCCACCCAAGCAATTTCTGGCCATGTATAGATCACCCAGGGAATAGTGGCGTAGTTAACGTGACTATATTCACCGGCAATATGCTCGGCTACCGCTACCCCCTCCTCAGAGGCTTTATGAGCCAACATAGGGCCGCGTACTACATCACCAATCGCGTATACACCTGAAAGGTTTGTGCGACACTGTTCGTCGACAATAATAAAACCACGATCGTCCATCTCAAGACCAATGCCATCGGCATTGAGCCCATCTGTATTCGGTTTACGCCCAGTGGCCACGAGCACTTTATCGAACTTCTCTTCATGCTCACCTGTGGCATCTTCCACGGTCAAACTAACGTGACGAGCAGTCGCTTTAGCTGCTTTAGTTTTGGTGTTTAAACGGATGTTCAAGCCTTGCTGAGTAAGCACTTTAAAAGCCTGATCTGCTAACTGCTTATCAACCGCCGGCAGAAACTGATCACGACGAATCAATACAGATACATCTGCCCCCAGGCGACTCCATACACTACCCAGCTCTAGCCCGATTACACCACCACCGATCACAGCCAGACTTTTTGGCACGCTATCGAATGACAGTGCGCCAGTTGAATCAACAATACGATCACCATCTACAGGTAGTGATTCAACTACGGCAGGCGTAGAGCCGGTCGCGATAATAATATTGTCCGCCTCAACGATTTCAGGCTTGGCTTTCTTTTTGCCTTTGGCATGCGGGGTAAACTCAACCTGATCTTCACCTAACAACTTCCCAAAACCTTGCAACCAGGTAACTTTGTTTTTGGCAAACAGTGCGGCCACACCACCGGTAAGGCCTTTTACGACATCGCGCTTACGCGCCATCATCTGTTTTACATCGATAGAAGCATCTTTGGTTTTAATGCCATGCCCAGCAAACTCATGCTGCAATCTATGGAAATGATGCGACGTATCTAATAATGCTTTAGAGGGAATACAACCGACGTTCAGACAGGTGCCGCCAAGCGCTGGATTATCATCTTCATCCAGATAAGCATCGATACAGGCCGTTTCCAGGCCTAATTGGGCACAACGTATAGCAGCCACATAACCACCAGGCCCACCACCGATTACGACAACATCATAACGATCCATCTTTGTTCCCCTTGAGAATTCTACTGCGTATAGAATCCGGAGGAGCACCCCATGAGCTCCTCCTTATTATTGTTATACCTCTAATAAAACACGTGCAGGGTCTTCGAGTATCTCTTTAACCTTCACAAGAAACGAGACCGCTTCACGACCATCGATAATGCGATGATCATACGACATGGCAACATACATCATAGGACGAATGACAATCTCACCATTCTCCACAACGGCACGTTGCTCAATCTTATGCATACCAAGAATGCCACTTTGTGGTGGGTTTAAAATAGGCGTTGAAAGTAGCGAACCAAAAATACCGCCGTTGGTAATACTGAACGTACCACCACTCAACTCTTCCATAGAGAGCTTGCCTTCACGCGCCTTACCTGCGTAATCAGCCACTGCTTTTTCCAGCTCGGCGAGATTAAGCTGATCTGCATCGCGAATAATAGGCACTACCAATCCGCGTTCGGTGCTGACAGCAACGCCCATATCAAAATAGCCATGATAGATAATGTCATTACCATCAATTGATGCATTCACCGCTGGGAAATCTTTCAAGGCCTCACAGCAGGCTTTAATAAAGAAAGACATAAAGCCTAGCTTGATACCATGTTTCTTCTGAAAAGCTTCCTGATATTTGCTGCGCAAAGACATCACAGGCTGCATATTGATCTCATTAAAGGTCGTCAACATCGCTGTGCTTTGCTGGGCATCCAATAAACGCTCAGCAATACGTGCACGCAAACGCGTCATCGGCACACGCTGCTCTGGTCGACCACCCGCACCCACTTCAGTAGTTGTCGATGAAACCGCTGGCGCAGCTTTAGGCTGTTTACCCTGTTCGATAAATTTGAGCACGTCTGCCTTGGTAATGCGTCCATCGCGCCCTGTACCTGTAATCTGCGAAGGATCCAATTGATTCTCAGCAATCAGTTTGCGTACTGCCGGGCTAAAATTCATTTCTACCACAGGGGCGGCAGGTACTTCTGTTGAAGCTGGAGCAGGCGCAGCCTCCTCAACCTTCTCTACCGGTTTGGTGACTTCAAGTTCGCTCGGCTTAGGTACTTCTGCTTCAGGCGCTGCGGCTTCAGTATCAATAACCGCTAGCACTTCATTGCTGCCAACGACATCACCCGACTGACGCTTGATCTCGGTCAGCACACCATCGTGTGGCGCAACCACTTCAAGCATGACCTTGTCCGTCTCAAGATCAATCAAGTTTTCATCACGCTTAACGTAATCCCCAACCTGTTTGTGCCATTGGGCCAAGGTTGCATCGGATACCGACTCTGACAGTACCGGAACTTTGACTTCGATTAGCATTGTGACTCCCTTTCAATCAATCCTATCGCGGACATCATACGAACATTACAGTGATAATTCATTTTAACCCTTCACCTCTAGCGCGCTACGCCCTTCTGCAACAGGCTTACCTTCCAACGCTGCCTGCACCAACTCCATCTGTGCAGCGATATGAGATGACGACAAACCTTCAGCCGGTGCAGCGTATTCAGGACGGCCAGCATAATGTACTTGCTGATCATCACGCGCCAGCTTGTTCAAGCGTGGGTGAATGAAATACCAGGCTCCTTGATTCTTAGGCTCTTCCTGACACCATACAATTTCAGTCGCATTTTTATAACGCGCCAACACCTTGGTCATTGCCTCTTCAGGAAATGGATAGAGCTGTTCAATGCGCACGATAGCAACATTCTTCAACTCTTTTTCGCGGCGTTTTTCCAACAAATCAAAATAGACTTTACCTGAGCAGAAAACCACGCGACTGACTTGCGTCGGTTTAATGGTATCCACCTCATCAATCACAACTTCAAAGCGACCATCAGTCAAATCTTCCAAACTGGATACGGATAGTTTATGACGCAACAAACTCTTCGGTGACATAACGATCAGTGGCTTGCGGTACGGGCGAATCGCCTGACGGCGCATCATATGAAACATTTGCGATGGTGTGGTTGGATAAACCACCTGCATATTGTCACATGCGCACAATTGCAGATAACGCTCCAGGCGCGCAGATGAATGCTCTGGGCCTTGGCCATCATATCCATGTGGCAACAACATAACCAAACCACATAGGCGTCCCCACTTCACTTCTCCTGCACTGATAAACTGATCGATTACCACTTGTGCGCCGTTGGCAAAGTCACCAAACTGCGCTTCCCAAATAGTGAGCGAATCCGGCGCTGCGGTAGCGAAACCATATTCAAATCCCAAGACAGCTTCCTCTGACAACAACGAGTCGATTACCCGGAAGTGTTTTTGGTTCTCATCCAGATGCTGCAACGGTACATAGGCTTCACGGCGATTCTGATTATGAAATGCGGCATGACGATGAAAGAATGTACCGCGTCCACTATCCTGACCGGAAAGGCGAATTGAAAAGCCACTTAATAGCAATCCACCGTAGGCGATGTTTTCTGCAAAGCCCCAGTCAATGGGCAGCTCACCTGCTGCCATCTTTTTACGATCCGCCACCACTTTCGCGGCGCGAGAGTGCAGCGAAAAATCTTCGGGAAAGGTAGTGATCTTCTCAGCGATCCGCGCAACCTCTTTGGCCGACATAGCGGTATCTACCTCATGCGTCCAATGAACATTGAGGTATGGTGCCCAATCAACAGCAAATTCTTTATCTATTTCTGTCGCTAACTCGCGCGCAACCAGTTTGCCTTGGTCCAACATGTCACGATAATCATCCAACATGCCATCGGCTTCTTCCTGGCTTAACACCTCTTCCTCAACCAACTGCTTCGCATAGAGTTTAACGGTGGTGTCATGTTTGCGAATGGCTTGATACATCACAGGCTGTGTAACAGCAGGCTCATCAGCCTCGTTATGACCGTGGCGACGATAACAAACCAAATCAATCACCACATCACGCTTGAACTCCTGACGATAATCCAATGCCATTTGCGTAACAAAAACAACCGCCTCAGGGTCATCTCCATTCACATGAAAGATAGGCGCCTGAATCATCCGCGCTACCTCTGTGCAGTACATGGTAGAGCGAGCATCCAGAGGATTACTGGTCGTAAAACCGATCTGGTTATTGATAATGACGTGCACAGTACCGCCAGTAGTAAAACCACGCGCCTGCGACATGTTGAGTGTTTCCATGACCACACCTTGGCCAGCAAACGCGGCATCGCCATGCACAAGAATCGGTAATACTTCACTACCCGTTGTATCGCGACGACGATGCTGGCGTGCGCGCACAGAGCCTTCTACAACAGGATTCACAATTTCCAAATGTGATGGATTAAACGCCAGAGCCAGATGCACCGCACCACCGGGTGTTTTCATATCAAACGAGAAACCTTGGTGATATTTCACATCACCACAGGTGTTGCGCTCGATATCACAAATACCTTCAAACTCTTGAAATAGATGCGCCGGGTTTTTACCCATGATGTTAACCAGCACATTGAGGCGGCCACGATGAGCCATCCCCATCACTACCTCTTTAACGTTTTGTGCGCCAGCACGCCACACCAACTCATCCAGCATCGGAATCAGACTCTCACCACCTTCAAGTGAGAAACGTTTTTGACCCACGTATTTGGTGTGGAGATATTGTTCCAAACCTTCTGCACTCACCAGCTTGCGCAGGATATGGCGACGCAATTGAGGAGAAAAACTGGCCTTACCGCGACTCCCCTCCAATTGCTGCTGTACCCAGCGCTTTTGAATGGTATCGGTAATATGCATATATTCGGCACCGATGGAGCGACAATAAGTCTCCTGCAGATGAGCAATAATGTCGCGCAAACGTGCTTGGGGAACCCCTACTAATGAACCGGTACTGAATACGGTATCCATATCCGCTTCGGTGAGTGCATGGTAGCCGGGGTCCAACTCTGAAATGGAAGTCAGTTCCTGCAATCCGAGCGGATCCAGTATTGCCTTTTGATGCCCACGCACACGATAAGCATTGATCAGCTGTAAAACCGCAACCTGCTTACTCGCCGCCACAGCAACCGCCGCGCCGGAGGGTGCCGCAGCAGCCTCGCCACGACGCGTATGCGCCATGCTAATAAATTCTTCCTGAACGGATCGGTGATCAACATCTGCGGCCGCAGGCCCAAGATCGTCCTGTAGATTATTGAAATAATCCTGCCATCTTGGATCTACCGAGGTTGGATCTTTGAGGTATTGGCTATAGAGTTCTTCAACAAAAGGGGCATTACCACCAAACAGATGGCTCTGATCTAAAAATCCCTGATAACGGTCCTTCGAATTCTCCTGGCTCATTCCCAATGCCTATTTCTTCTTGTCCCACATACAGTTATGTCGTCATTCGCTATTAAAACTCAAGCGCTGCGACAACTTTTTTTGCGAAAAACGGAATATTTTTCGCTGCACTGACTTTAATCCCCAAAATCAGTTGTTTAATTATAAAAAAATGGCCCAGTAACAGCCGTACTGAGCCATTCAGTATTTCCGAAGAAAGAGATTTTGCGATTAAATCGCAGACTCGTCCTCTTCACCAGTACGAATACGCACGACACGCTCGACTGGAGTCACGAAAATCTTGCCGTCACCGATCTTGCCGGTACGCGCAGCATCAGCAATCACTTCAACACAACGCTCAACCTGATCTTCTGTCACAACCGCTTCGATCTTGACCTTCGGCAGAAAATCCACCACGTATTCCGCACCACGGTACAGCTCGGTGTGTCCCTTTTGGCGACCAAAGCCTTTCACTTCAACCACGGTCATCCCTGTCACACCAATCTCAGACAGTGCCTCACGCACATCGTCGAGCTTAAAGGGTTTGATTATGGCTTCAATTTTTTTCATAACAGTCCTCTTACGCGTTGTTCGCTCTATTCTGCCACTTTTGTATACTATTTGTAACCGGAAACAATAGGATAACGACGGTCACGACCAAATGCCCGGCGCGAAATACGCACACCCGGCGGCGCCTGTCGGCGCTTATATTCATTCAAATTCACAAGATAAACAGCTCTTGCTACATCTTCCTCTTTAAAACCTGCAGCAACAATATCTTCAGCACACATATCCTGTTCGATATACATCTCTAAAATCGGATCAAGTAGGTCGTACGGCGGCAAACTATCTTCATCTTTCTGGTCTGGCGCCAATTCTGCTGACGGTGGACGATCCAACACGCGCTGCGGAATAACTGGCGAAATAGAGTTGCGGTACTCACACAAACGATAGACCATGGTTTTGGCCACGTCTTTAATCGGCGCATAACCACCGGCCATATCCCCATACAAAGTACAGTAACCCACGGCCATTTCGCTTTTGTTACCTGTTGTCAGCACGATCTTACGCTTTTTGTTAGAGATCGCCATCAGAATAATGCCGCGACAACGTGCCTGAATGTTCTCTTCTGTCGTATCAGCTTTGGTTCCCTTGAACTCATCACTGAGCATATCAAGAAAGGTATTGAAGGCAGGCTCGATAGCGATAGTACCGCAATCAGCGCCCAGCGCCTGAGCTTCCAGCTCGGCATCCTCCAGGCTCATATCAGCTGTATAGCGGGATGGCATGCGCACCCCTTCTACCTTATCAGCACCAATGGCATCGCAAGCAATAGCCAAAACCAGGGCTGAATCGATCCCGCCCGAAAGGCCAATGACTGCGCCATCAAAACCACTTTTATTAATGTAATCACGCACCCCAAGCACAATGGCGTTATAGATGCTGGGCTCAACCGCCTGCGGTTCTACACACTCTGCCGGTTGGGGCGTACAGACCTCGTCCAGTTCAACCAGATACAGGCCATCTTCGTAAGCAGGCGCGCGCTGGGTAATCTCACCCCGGGCATTCATGACAAATGACTGCCC
>JBNKYV010000183.1:0-4690 GCA_050301075.1 Gammaproteobacteria bacterium | reverse complement strand
GGAATGCCGCTGGTCATGGGCGCGATTATGCCCCTGCAGATTTTACAGACCCCAGGCCAAATTACCGTGTTGGCTGAATTCTTGACCCAGACGCGGCGTATTTATTTGGACAGACCTATGCCACCGCCAGAAGATATCTCTCCCTCCTACTACGGCTTTTCAGTAGGTCAATGGCAGGGTGATACGCTCGTTGTCACTACTCGGGGTGTAAAGAAGGATGTGCGCTTCTTTGAAATTCCGCACAGTGGTGACATGACCATTACCGAACGAATTCGACGCACAGGTTCGGATTTGATGGAAAACCAAGTCACCATTGACGATCCTCAGGTGCTCGCCGAGCCATATCGCTTCACTTACGGGTACAAGCGTAATCCCCAGTACCAGATGATGGAATACTTTTGCGACCGTGAGGATCCATTACTCGAGGTCAACGAGGATGGCACGGTGAATATGATAATGCATGCCGACAAGTAGTTTGCTCGCATAGCATCATCTGGAAATGCGCGAGTATAGGAGTCACAAACGCTCTGTCATTGATTGACCGATGATTTAAGTGTGGTGTCCACCCGCAGCAGACTCGTGATCGCTTCGTTGTTGTTGGCTGTGCTGTATTAGATCTTGAAGGCCGGGTGATAACCTGGCCGGACTCCCCCCGCCTGATGGTTTCTATCCTGCAAGACGATAGTTTTGGATCCTGGCTGTTTCCCTGTTGTCAGCCCCACTGCAACTACTCCCCCCCATGAGCAAGATAAATGAAAATATAGTACTTGGTATGGTGGAAGATCCCTAGTTGTTCGTCTAAGTAATCAGGACCTTTACGGGCCGGAAAAGAACACATGATAGGGTAGCGATGGTCGGTGAAGACAAAATATACGATATTTACCTGAAGTTACGCAGCAAACTCGCGCGTAGCATAGCGGGTATCGTGCCTCCCAAAGAGGTAGAGGATATCGTTCAGGAAACCTATGTGCGAATCTGTCAGGTTCGCAATGTGGATGATATCGAATCGCCTACGTCGTTTCTGTTCAAAACGGTGCGCAATCTGGCGTTGGATCATCGCAAACGGGCTGAAACCCGGCTGGCGGATGGGGTTGACGATATTGACAGCGTCTTTACGGGTGATGGCCTCCCTGTATGGGATCACACGTTCGAACAGGCGGCATCCAGTGAAGCCTTTGGCTTGTTCTGCGAGGCGGTACGCTTGCTCCCGGTGCAGTGTCGGCGGGCGTTCGTGCTCAAAAAAGTCTACGGCTACAGCCAAAGCGAAATCGCAAAAGAAATGAATATCAGTGAAAACACTGTGGAGAATCATATCGCCACAGGTATCAAGAAGTGTACTCGGTTTATGCAGCAGCACGATGAAACTTTCGGGCGACGAAAGAAGCCTTCGACCGTGACAATGTCGTCACGGCGGTCTTGTGGTGGAGGTAAGCGCCATGACTAATATTGTGTCTTTGCCCGATGAAGAGCGGCGTTACGATGAGGCCAGCTTGTGGATCGCTAAGCTGGATCGTGAACTATCGTCGGCGGAAGAAGGTGCGCTTCAGCAGTGGTTAGCCGATCCAAACAATGAGGCTTTGTTGTTGGACATGGCCCAGCTGTGGGATCAAATGGAAAGCTTGTCGCGCCTTGCGCACCTGTTTCCTTCGTCGACGCGACGTCGTTCACGCTGGCCAGAGGCGATGATAGGAGTGGCAGCTTCGCTGCTGGTAGCGGTATTGGCAGGGTTATGGTTGTGGCAGGGCGATAGGTTTATGGGCGATGCCGCTGTTGTTGCCGAGGGTGGAAATATCTATCAGACCGCCGTCGGTGAGCGCTCTACCGTTACGCTGGTAGATGGCACGCGTCTAACGCTCAATACCAATAGCCGTGTGAAAGTCGATTACTCAGATCATTATCGTGTGTTGACCCTGGTTCGCGGCGAAATCTACGTTAAGGTAGCTAAGGATAAAAGTCGCCCGTTGAGCGTACTTGCTAATGACAAGGTTGTACAAGCCGTAGGCACGGAATTCAGTGTCGAAATTACCGATGATCAGAAAATTGAACTCGTGGTGACGGAAGGTCGGGTGCGTGTTGCTGTACATGCACCAGAAAGGAAAGTAGAGCCAGAAAATTCGGTTGCTCCCTTACCGTTGTCGGCAGTAGCGGTATCTGCCGGCGAGCGACTGGTTTTCGATGATACTGACCAAGATCGGGATCTGGCTGCCAAGGTGGCGCAAGTGACTCCGGAGGAGATTGAAGTCAAATTGTCATGGCAGCAGGGCAATCTGATTTTTCGTGGGGAACCCTTGGAGCAGGCTATTCGAGAAGTGGGGCGCTACACATCAGTAGAGTTTGTAATTCTTGATGAAGAACTTCGGCAAGTGCGTGTGGCCGGGTTATTTAAGGCAGGTGATGTGGAGAGCCTGCTGATGGCCTTGCGAGAAAATTTCAACATTATTTCCCGTCGCACCAGCGACCAGAAAATTTTGCTCAGCAGTGACGCCGACGCGCAATAATTCAGGGACGTTTGTTATTTTGATAACACCGGAAAAACCCGTTGATAAAAAAAATATTACATCACATCTGGTGGAAAACGGTACAAGGATCGTCACAACCCTACGCGCCTTTGGCGCGTAGGGTTGGGGTTGGTCAGAGAGAGGTTGTTGGTTGTTTCGTGATATTGATGACGTTTCTGGTTTCGATAAACGTAGAGGCCCAGAACGCCAGAACATCACCCAGCGCAACCGTTGTTTTCTTCGATATTCCTCGACAGCGAGCGGACCAAGCGCTCATCCAATTTGCTGAACAGGCTAGCCTGACCGTGGTCTTCCCTTTCGACAAAGTGAAAGGAATGACTGCTAATCGCCTGACCGGGCGATACACCTTACAGGATGCTATAAGCAGGCTACTGAAAGGTACCGGGCTTGTGGCCTCGTTTAGCAATCAGCTTACTCTAAAAATCGATTTGGATAAGGAAGCAGCCATGCAGAATAAAAAAAGTTTTTTGGCGGCAATGATTAGTTTACTTGCCGGCGTCAGCGGCCCTCAGGGGGTTCAGGCACAAACTGATGGCCCAGCTATGGGGGGAGTACTTGAAGAAGTTGTCGTGACGGCCAGACGTAAAAGTGAAGCGCTGATCGACGTACCCGCTTCTATTACAGCCTTTTCTTCTGATTTCCTCACAAAGCAGAACATTCAAAGTTTTTCTGACTATGCGATGAAAATTCCCAACCTGTCATTCCAGTACGGACAGGGTTCTGATTTTTCCGCTTACGGATTCAGTGGGGGGCGCGTCACCACGATTCGAGGTGTCGCAGGTGCGAATACGACAGCCTACTATCTGAACGACACACCGATTCCATCTTCTGTGAGCCCACAGACTTTAGGGCTTGAGCGCATTGAAGTTCTCAAAGGGCCACAGGGTACCTTGTTTGGTGCGAGTTCGATGGGTGGCAACCTGCGGTTCATCACCCAACAGCCTTCTCTAACGGAAAATAGCTACGCCATTGAGGTGCAAGGGGGCCGCACACAATCTGCCGGGGCGGATTATGGGCTTGAGGGTTTGGCCAGTACCGTGATCGTTCCCGATAAAGTGGCCATGAATTTCTCTCTTGGCTACACGCATGAATCGGGTTTCATTACCCGTCGGTTTCCAGATCCATACCCAGACGGCAATCTTGTTGAAAAGGATGATCAGGGGCGTAATGATGTCTTAACCGGATCGGTATCGTTGCGAACCAGTCTCACCGATCAGTTGGAACTGACATTCAATGTGCTCGCACAGGACTCCAAACTGAGTGGGTACCCCACAGCCTATGTGCCGCTGCCCAACTACACGCCAGTCTCCTATACCCTAGATCACGACCGTGACGTCGAGGAATATTCGAAGGATCGCTGGGGGCTGGGTTCGATGGTGATCAATTACGATACAGCGGCTTTCTCTCTCGTCTCTTCTACCAGCTACTTCAATCGTCGTGTCAAAGAGCAGGAAGATGTTACCGAAGGCACCAACAGCTTCTTGGCCGATCCGGAAATCTATGATCTGGATCTGAATGGTGCGGCGTTCCCGAGTCGCGTTGAAGTGAGCAACCGTCGCTTCACCCATGAAACACGCTTGTCATTTGATGAGGAACAACTCATGCCAGGTTTATCGGGTATTGTAGGTGTTTTCTATCAGCGGCAGACCCAAATCTTCCTTCAGCCTCCTGTTGAAATCCCGGCGCTCGCAGAAGCTGGCGTTGATCCTTATCCCTCTTACTTGTCTGACACCCGTTTTCCGCAACACGAAGACAACAGGGCGGTATTTGGAGAAGTTTATTATGAGGTTGTGCCAAAGTTAACGTTGACGCTCGGCTTGAGGCAATACTGGATTGAGCAGAAATACGATAGCTTCATTAGTACAGGGTTTTTCAGCTTCGAGCCTGAAGGCGATCTCACCCCAGCACAGCGCAACAAGCAATCGGGTCTTGTGCCTAAGTTTGTAGCATCTTATGAGCTTGGCGAGCAGGGCAATGTTTATGTCTCGGCGGCGAAAGGGTTTCGTGTGGGCGGCTCACAGCCACCACAGCCAGATGATTTCTGCGATCCGGAGCTTGCCTCACTCGGACTCACAAGAGACGATATTGTAGATTATGAGCCAGACACGTTGTGGAGCTATGAATTAGGTGCAAAAACCAAGCTGGCTGATGGTCGGTTCAGCTTGTCTTCC
>JBNKYV010000182.1:0-8824 GCA_050301075.1 Gammaproteobacteria bacterium | reverse complement strand
TATACTCAGGCGTTGCTATCTGCAGTGCCGACTATTGATCATGAGACACAACAAGAAGTTGTTCGTCTTGAAGGTGATCTGCCATCTCCAATTGACCCACCGCAGGGGTGTCATTTTCATCCGCGCTGTCCTAGGGCAAATGATGTGTGTAAACAAAGTTATCCGGCGGTTATTTCCGTCGGTTCAGCCCATACTGCAAGATGCCATTTGTTATTAAGCGAATAGCTTGCTAGTGTTACTACCGCTTGTCGTATTAATAGGTAGCAACAAACCTGATTATATTAGTTGGTTGTGTATAGGGTTTTGTTGTTAACTATCTGTTATAAAAGATAAAAATTATAATTTGTTAAGCCGGAGACTGATTGTCGAAAATTCTTACATTCGTATTCTCTAAATCAACTCTTTCAAAAAAGAATAAATGTTTAGTACTATTACGATTGCTAGGGGTAAGTCAGTTGAACAACGGATGTTAGTACTGGTGTAGGTCATGTCAGAATTTATCGCAAAGGAATTATCCAATGGGGAACTCTGTGTTTGTCATTTGGACTATGCACCCGAATTGGATGTTGCTGCGTTAGAGCTGGGATTTTTCCCTAAGACATCTTCACTTTGGTTCAAGCGTTTGCCAGAGCATTTGCTTGATCAGTCCGTAAACTTCTTATCACATCGAGTCACCTGTAACTCGTCAGACTTGGCCGCTCACGTTCACCGCGTGGTTGCACACTATTATAAAGGCTCGGCTGACGGTATTTACGGTGCATTGCTCGATTTATATATTGCCCTTGGTAGTAAAGGTTTTGCTTTGCGTAAGCGCATGTATGAAACGTTCGCACCCTTTCTGGAAAGCGATCACCGTGCAGCGTTACGTAAAGGATTGCAATCGGGATTAAAGGCGGAAGACTACGTGCCTGACTCGATTGTATCTCGTTTTAAACACCCGAATTTAGGTAATACCTATTTGGTTGAAAAACGAGGCGACGAGATTGTCAGAGTGGACTTTGACGCGTTGGATGAGGCGCGTGATTTGATTGACTCTGGCTTTATCGAAGAAGCACGCATGTTGCTGGAAGAGATCTTAACAACGCAACCTGAGTGCGAGGAAACAAATAAAGAATTATTAGATATATATAAATATACAAAAGATAAAGAAGCTTTTTTTGCCACCAAAAAACGTCTGGACGGCTTGCCGCTGGCACTAGGCGATGCATGGGAAGAACTGACTGAAAAATTTATGACTGAGGAAGAGAGGGTCGGCAATGAGTGAAGGAAAACACAAGCAGATACGCCTTTCAGCGGTCGGCTTTGATGGCCGGTCTGAAGAAAGCTTTAAAATAGCTTTCAAGGGACCAGGGAAGGGCAAGGCTGTTCTTGTTGGTGAAGATCAATCAGACGGCGGCATTATCAATATGGATAGTGCTGGCGCAAAAGATTTGTGGGTTGGCTTCCGTGAGCGTAACCCATCTAAACCTGCAATCATTCTGGGTGTGAATGATCCAGGCATCGAAGATCACAGCACAGTGTTTGTTCAAAAACCTGCAAGCATCGATCAAATGCTAATGGCCGTTGAGAAATTGATGGCTGATTTAGGTTTGGATAAAGAAGAGCTTGAGTTGGTAGAAACCGTTGAGCATGATGAAAAGCCTCTGTTTCGCGCTGATAGCCACAGCTTGCCATCAAGCCAAAAGCCAATGGACAACGAGCCTGTAGCGAAAAAAGCTAAAGTGCAGGAAAGTGCCTCTCGTAGTGCGGGCGCACAAGCTACGCCTGCATCTAAGAGTGCGCAGTCAGCGGCTCAAGAGGGTGCAAACGGCAAGTTCTCACTGTTTTACAACCCTCGTGATTATTTGCAAAGTGAAATGCACTCTGCGTCTGATTATTCAGTAGAGAAGGGTGTAGCGGTAGAGATCTGGGTTATGACCGGTGATGATCGCTGGGGCAAAATCATCTTTTTGCCAGAATCGCGCCGCGTGCTGACTTCATTTACAGATGCTGAATTGAAGCAGTATTGTTCAACGCCACTTTCGCTGTTGAATCACAAAATGTATCGCAGAAAACCAAAGGATACCCAAGAGCTGGAAGAGCGTATCGGTAAAGACCGTCGCGGTTGTTCTTATGAGTCGTTCTTGTGGAAGGCTGCGTTGTACACTAGTCTTGGTCGTTTGCCACAAGGCACGAACTTGGCTTCTACAATGCATTTGAAACATTGGCCAAACTTCACTCGTTTGTATCCTTTAGGCGGTTCAATGCGTATTGCAACGCTACTGGTTGATCAACCACGTACGCTGCCATTGATTGCAAAAGTACTGAAAATGCCTGTGGGCCGTGTGTTCTCGTTCTACAGTGCAGCTTGCGCAATTGGTCTGGTTGAGTCTGGTGAACCAATGAATGTGAATCTGAGCAAGACTACGATTCCGAAGAAACACCGCGACCACACATTATTTGGTAGAATTTTGAAACGCCTCAGAACAGGGGATTCCGACATCGAGGCCTACGCCTGACACAATAACTATAAATAAGAAGGTCTCTTTTTAGTTTATGAGTAATTACAAAATTATTTTTACAGGGCCTGTCGGTGCTGGTAAAACCACAGCCATTGGGTCCTTGAGTGATATTCCTGTTGTAGCAACAGACGAATACGCAAGTGATATGACGCAGCACCGTAAAGAGACAACAACGGTTGCTATGGACTACGGTCTAATGAAGCTGGATGGCGGTGGTCGTATCCATCTGTACGGTACTCCGGGTCAGGAACGTTTTGACTTCATGTGGGAGATATTGACCACCGGCGGTATCGGTCTGATTCTGTTGCTGGATAACACGCGTGCAGATCCTTTTCAGGATATGCGCTTCTTTATTAATTCATTTGAAGACTTTATTGATAAAACCAAGTTGGCGGTTGGTGTTACTCGTATGGACCTGCAAGATGGTCCACCGTTAGAGCGTTACCATGAAGAACTGAAAAAAATGGGTATTACGCCTCCTCTGTTCGAAGTCGATGCGCGCAGACGTATTGATATTGTGCAGCTGGTAGAGGCGCTGCTTTTTTCTCTGGATCCATGGTTGGGTGAGTAATGTCTGGGTATCAACTTCTCGAAAATAACTATATTTTGCCAACGCCTGCAGGGGCGTATTACGCCGTATCAGCAGACTCTGACGATAAAGCGCGTTGGTTTCTATTGAATTTGCTTTCATTTCCAGAAAGCAGGCTTTTAACGGAAGAGTATCTACTAAAAATTACACGTTCGAAATCAGCTCAGGAAGCAATGGAGCTGTTGTATCGCCTTCAAGGTCTGGGGTGGATTCAAGGCGAGGCCGCTTCGCGTGAGGCGCCAGCAGGTATCCTTGAAGAAGCATTGCCAGCCATTCTTGCTAATTTATCCAGCAGTAAAAAAGTACTTCTGGTAGATAACCAAGGTTTATTCCTTGCCGCTCATGGTTTTTCGTATGAGTTGGCAGAGGAGCTGTCAGCATTGTCTGCTGACTTATCCTCACTCTATCTGCGTCATGAACGTCTGCTAAGAAACAATATCAGTATTGCTTCTTCGGCATGGGCGTTGGTTGATTCAAATGGTGATAGCCAATTGGGTGTATGGCCACTATATGTGGGCGAATATCAGTTTAACTTGGTGATGACTGGTGTTCCTCAATTTAACCAGCAAGCGTTCGTTGATCTGATTTGGATTCTTGGTAAGCGTTATCTGGAAATGCCAGAAGCTTAGTTTTTGTAGTCATAATAAAAAAATAATGGTATCCGGGCTGAGTTAATTATTGTTGTTTGATTCAGTTTGAAAAATATTTTGTTGATACCAATTGCACGTTAAGGAGAAATGGCAATGCGTTCTGATCTTTTGAGCTCTATTCTAAGTGACTTGAACGGTGGTTCTGCTGATATCGAAGCCTCAGCGGTTATTTCAACTGATGGTTTGATGATGGCTGCTTTACTACCCGCCTCAATGGATGAGGACCGTGTTGGTGCGATGGCTGCTGCCATGCTGTCTCTGGGTGATCGTACTGCTCAGGAGTTGGCGCGAGGCACTTTAGAGCAGGTATTGATTAAAGGGGATAATGGTTATGTTTTGATGACACACGCAGGATCTGACGCTGTGTTGTCTGTAATGGCCAAGCCTCAAGCCCGCCTGGGCCTTATCTTCCTTGACGTTAAACGTGCTTCCGAGTCTATTGCCAAAGTTATTTAACGATTGGGTAGTAGCCTCGAGGCATTTTGGGGTAGGAATGGATTCAAGGTGAGGCGCATATGGATAATAACGAAACCCAAGCCGGGGAAGGGCGACTGGTAACACTAACGCACTATGACGGTACAACACGTGAAGTGTTAGTTACCGATGTCGAAACACCAATGCCGGATGGCCGGCTGATTGTCTCTAGAACAAATCTGGAAGGCATTATTACTCACGTAAACAAATCCTTTATTGCCATGGCAGGTTATGAGGAAGATGAGTTGATTGGTGCACCTCACTATATATTGCGCCATCCAGACATGCCGGCTGTTGCCTTTAAAGGGCTCTGGGATACCTTGTTGGTTGAGCGTAAGAAGTGGCACGGTTATGTAAAAAACCTGCGTAAGGATGGCGGGTTTTACTGGGTATATGCCACGGTAATTCCTAATGTCCGTAATGGTGAAGTCATTGGTTTTACATCGGTGCGTAGGAAACCCTCGCGTGCCAAAGTTAAAGAAGCCGAAGAGCTTTATAAAACACTGATGTAATTAAACCTAGCCGGGTTTAATTCAAAAAGCGTTCATGGAATGAACGAGGTAGGTGGTGATATGAAATACAATTTCACGGTAAGTCCTGACTTTAATCCAAGTCACCTTTCGGGTTGGTTTATCTTTAATACCTGGCTGCAACGTAGCATTGGCGAGCATATTCATCTCGATTTGTATGATGATTTTGAAAGCCAAAGAGCGGCGATTGCAGAAGATAAATTTGATTTGATTTATGCAAACCCATACGACGCGACCACTCTGGTGCGTGAAAAGGGGTTTTTGCCTGTTGCATCTCCAGCTAGTAAATCTGATGAGGCAATTATCGCTGTACGTGAAGATAATGCTGCTCAGGTGGTTGAAGACTTGAACTCTGGTCTGCGCATTTCTGCTACGGATGATCCTGATGTAAACATGATGTGTATGATCATGTTGGAGCCAGCTGACTTGTCGCGTGAGAATACCTCTTCAGAGACTCGAGATACTTACGTTCTGGTCGCGAAGGATCTTATTAAAGGCGATGCGGATGTGGGCTTCTTTTTGGAAGAGACCTATAACGATCTTTCATCTGTCGTGAGAAGTCAGTTAAGACCTTTGGTTCAAAGTCAGATCCAAGTGATTAACCACGTTTTGTTAATTGGCCCTAAGCTGGCTCATAAGCGTGAAGAGCTTGCGGCAGCGCTCGCGGGCATGAAAGAGACACCCAATGGTGCAGGTGTTTTGAAAAGCTTGAATTTCCAAGATTGGAATTTAGTCGATCAGGAAGAGACTGAATTTATGATCGATCTGATGGATACGCTGGAGACCTGAGATTCAAGTTGTTCACGTATTTTTGTTTATGAAAAGGCCAGTCATCTTACTGGCCTTTTTCATTTTTACCCCAGGTTCTCTCAATAAAGTGTTGGCGGCCAGAGCCTTCATGATAAGCGTGGTAGCGCACAGGGTTCTTTTTGTAATAGTCGCAATGGTACTCTTCAGCGGGGTAGAAGACCTGAATAGGCGAAATTTCGGTGACTATGGGGGAGTCGAAAATTCCACTCTGCTCCAGTTTTTGTTTTGACTCTTCGGCTTGCTGGCGTTGTTCTTCTGAATGGTAAAAGATAGCAGTGCGGTATTGCGTGCCTTGATCATAAAACTGGCGGTTAAGTGTGGTTGGGTCAATGTTTTTCCAGAACACGTCCAGTAATTCTCTGTAGCTAATCTGTTCAGGATCATATTGAACTTGAATGACCTCAGCATGTCCCGTTGAACCTTGGCACACTTCTGAGTAAGTGGGGGTGTCGGTGTTGCCTCCTGAGTATCCCGGCGTGGTGCTGATGACACCTTCAAGTGAATCAAACGGTGGTTGCATGCACCAGAAGCATCCGCCGCCAAATGTGGCCAGGGCTATTGTGTTGTCTGTCTGTTCTGACATGTTCATATCTTCCATATACAAAAAAGGGACTAAGTATTAGTCCCTTTTGGATGTACCTGCTAAACAGCTAAGTGTTTAGTGGTCGCAGCCAGCTCCATGAACGTGACCATGCTCCAGCTCATCTTCGGCTGCGTCGCGTACTTCCAGTACTTCAACATCAAAGTTTAGCGTTTCGCCAGCCAAAGGATGGTTGCCGTCGATTGTTACATCATCACCTTCAACCAAGGTGACGGTTACGATGCTCATGCCGTGGCTGGTTTGAGCGTGAAACTGCATGCCAGGTTTGATGTCATCAACACCTTCAAACATCGATTTTGACAGTACTTGAGTCAGTGCGTCGTCGCGCTCGCCATAACCATCTTTTGCTTCAATTGTAACGCTCAAGCTATCGCCAGCTGCTTTACCTTCAAGCGCAGTCTCCAGGCCAGGAATGATATTGCCAATTCCCTGGATGAAAGAAAATGGCTCTTTATCGGACGCTTTATCGATAACGGCACCTTTCTCATCAGTCAGGGTATAGGCGATAGTGGCCACTTTGTTTTTGGCGATTTGCATAGTATTTTGCCTTTAATTTGCTAGTAAAATGGTAAGTTTACGCGCATAGGTGGGCTCAAACAAGGCGAGGGCCTGCGGGCTGATCCGGGTAACTGTGTTAAGGAGTGTTTTGGTGCCATCCCCCGATATCTATATTGAGGTAATTGTTTTTAACTACGGCGGTGCTTTGTTGATTAAAGAGGACGCTCAGGCCCCAGGGGCTGAATGGCTTTTCCCTCGGGTTAAGCAGCAAACGGGCGAAACCATCCAGCAAGCCGTGGTTAGGGCTGTTCGTGATGTCTGTGGTATTGAGGTAGAGGCTGGAAAGGTCTTGAATGCCTATGATCAGATTCTCGATGGCGAAAATGGGGAGCACCATGTGGTGCTGGATATCGAAGGTCACTATATTGATGGTGATTTTGACTGCGACCACGAAACCCTTATGGCTGCATGGGCGAGTTCCTATGCCCTAAGAACGATGGATGTCAATAAAGGGGTGTTGCAGATTCTGAACAAACTGGGGTTTATTGACTGGTCGTAGCGTCCCCCGATCGGCAATGGCCAACCGGGGGAGGGGCCCGGTATTTAGTCCATTGCCATGTCGATCAGGATATTACGCATGTTCTTTTTCAGCGAGTATTCGGTTTTTTCCAACACTCTGCGTTCGGCATGGTTTTCATTTAGCCCAGGCGTTTGCAGCTCCCACTGAGTGGCGCCTCTGGGTTTGTTGTCGGATTTTTCCGTTAGGGCTACCTTCACTGCGCCGTGGCCAATTGCCCAGCCGTTCTCTTCGCCAATAATTGAGGTATCAACCACGGCTCTTAATATGTAGTGTGCAGAGGCCTCATCTGCCGGAGTTAATTCCGCTACTTTAAGTGCACCTTGCAGGATGCCTGTCATCAGACGTGCGTTCATATCCTCTTCCAAACCTGTTGGGTAGATGCGTAGGCCTTTAAGGATGGTATCCATGTCGCGCTCCATATCTTTCAAGCGCCATTTGGGTTTGATGCCGCGCCCAGTCAGGTCTGCGCGAGTCATGGTCTTTTGCATTGCCTCGCGAATCTGTTGCGCGCGCCAAGCCTTGGCCATTAATCCCAGCTGGGAGAATGTGTCTGATTCGGTTTGGCTTTTATCGATGAGTTCGCTGGTCAAGGTGTCCAGCCGGCTAATCTCCTGACGCAAAAACGACTTACCGATGTTGCGTGGTAAGACAGCGTAGGCGTAGTAGGTCTTGTTAGCTAGATCATGCCAGGTATCAACGACATTAATTTTATCCGCAACCTCTTGAGACTCTGGCAAAGCGACAATCATGGATTCAGAGGAGGAGAGTGCTTCAACATTCTCATAGCCTGCTGAGATTTTGGCTTGATGCTGCGACATGTTGAACTCGTTGACATCAACCATGAACATTTTCGTGAGCTTGTTTTTGGCGTTTGCGGTGGCCTCACTGCTGCTCTTACCTTGAGCGCGTGCCCACATGTAGTCCAAACGCGGATACTCCTTACTCTCTCCTTCAACCCACTTAGGTTTAGGGGCCTGCTTTTCCGTGCTTGTTTGGGCTTCAAGAACTTCCTTGGGGACTTGTTCAATGGGTGTTTTGGCTGCGCAGCCAGGGGCAATCAGCGAAATCAGAACAAATGGTGTCAGTTGTCTGATTATGAAGTTCCTGCCAAGTATTTTCATAATGACCTTTGATTTATGCGGTTATTGCGGCTTGCATTGTTATCGAACGCGCGGGTCGAAGCACTTATCCTTATGAAGTTTATGGATATTATGCAAAGAACGGCCTCAATCGGTTTTTATCCTTCATAACATAAAGTTATTGGCATTTGCGGTCAACTCGTAAGGGGCGGGTCCGCTAATTTATGGAACTCTCTTTAAAGAGAACTATATTAAATGAGTAGGGGAACTGGGATACACGTCACAATTTCCTTTTAAATTGTGGACTTATGACCAATTAACTTAAGTTAGGTAGGGATTGTGTCGATATAGATAATACACGCCAGCGGTGGGAGGCCATGAGTGCTGGGGTTGTTGTGTGTCAGCGAGATTAATTGATTTATCTCTTAACAGTTTATTGATCAGGGGATGCTTGTCCGATGGAATATATGTTAAGTACGGCAAGGAAGCAGGAGTTTGTTTCCGAGTTTCGT
>JBNKYV010000181.1:0-8268 GCA_050301075.1 Gammaproteobacteria bacterium | reverse complement strand
TGTTGCCAGTTGGGTTGTTTTTGCAGAATCCAATATCGACGTTTATTTTTCAAAAGACTAACGTGTTCATAAACTCTTGCATGACTTGATATGAAATGGCTCGATCATCAACGCATTCTCTACACCCTTAAACATCATCCTATTCCCATGGATGTGTGGAAGACAGTGCTCAATAGCAGTGAGCTTTTCGACCACCTTTCAGCGGTAGAGCGGGCGCATCTGCACGAATTGGCCACGCTCTTATTGCAACGTAAAAGCTTTAATGGAGTTCAGGGGATAACGCTCACTACCGAGATGGCAGTGGCTCTGGCTGCACAGGCGTGTTTGCCCATTCTTAAACTCGGGTTGGACTACTACGATAACTGGGTGGAAGTTGTGGTCTATCCTGCCCATTTTCAGGTAGAGCGCGAACAGCATGAACCGAATGGTTTGGTGGCCCGTGCATCTCATGCACTCAGTGGTGAAACGTGGCAGCAAGGCCCGGTGATTCTCGCCTGGGAAGAGGTAGAGGAAGATCTGGCCCATCCTCAACACGGGCACAACGTAGTGATCCATGAATTGGCCCACAAGCTTGATATGCTCAACGGCAGCGCCAATGGCATGCCGCCACTACATGCCGATATGAAACCGCATCAATGGAGCGAGGCGTTCAGTCATGGCTACGATAGCCTCACTCAAGACCTGGCGCATGGTCGCCCAACATCGATCTCTTCATACGCCGCCACTGCACCGGCGGAATTTTTTGCAGTGGTGAGTGAGCTGTTCTTTACCGTGCCAACAAGATTGCAACGTCACTATCCGCAGATATACGAACAGCTGGTGCTGTTTTATCGTCAGGAACCGCTTGCTCGTTGAATTGAAGGGCGAGGTTGGGCTTCGCACCTCAGTCTTTATGCCCTTTGGTACAACTTAAGAAACCCCACGTTGCGTGTGTTGTATCCGCACAGCCTGAGGATGATTGTGATCGAGGCACTATTCCTTCGCCAGCCTCATTTTTTTAAATTGATAGTGGTTTACTACTAAATCTGTAGTTTGATACTACAGAATACGAAGTATTTTCCTGCCCCCGTTCTTCCTATCATTATTTTCAGAGCGACAAGGTGCTCACGAGCATAACCTCAAGAGCGTTTACTAATGCAGTCATCGCCTGCTAATTAATAGAGATAAGAGGATTAAAACCATGATCAAAAAACTTTCCATATTGGCTTACGGGCTAGTTTCCTACCTGCTGTTCGTTGCGGTATTTGGCTACACCATCCTGTTCATTGGCAATATTGGTGTTTCACCCTCGTTGGATGCAGTAGCCGATGGCAATCTGCTCTACGCCTTATTGGTCGATCTCGGTCTGCTCGGCCTGTTTGCCGTTCAGCACAGCGTTATGGCGCGACCAGCCTTCAAGCGCTGGTTTACCAAAATCATTCCTGAGCCTATGGAGCGCAGCACCTACGTCTTGCTTTCATCGGTGCTGTTGGGCGCGATCGTTTACTATTGGCAGCCGCTTGGCGGCGTGGTCTGGCAGATCGAAAACAGCACCGCCGTTGCAGTGATTTATGGATTGTTTGCCATCGGCTGGGCGATTTTGTTCTCTGCCTCCTTTCAGCAAAACCATTTTGATCTGTTTGGTCTACGTCAGGTGTGGCTCAACTTTCGCGGCAAGTCCTATACACATCTACCATTTAAAACACCTTACCTGTATCGCAAGGTTCGCCATCCACTCTACGTCGGTATGATGATCGGCTTATGGGCTGCGCCAGTGATGACCGTATCGCATCTCGCCTTTGCACTGCTCAGTACCGCCTACATTGTGATCGGCACACTGTTGGAAGAGAGAGATCTGGAAAAAGTGCTGCCGGAATACAAAGGATACAAAGTGAAGGTCCCCATGTTTGTACCCAAACTAGGTAAAAAAGATGGAGAAGCGGTATCCAGCATCCGTACCGCCTAACCTAAGAATGCAGTGGCAGCCTCATCTCGCCGGGTGATGTGCTGCCACTCATCATTTCTCCGGTCTATACAGGGCGTAGGTTGGGCTGAGCGTGTTTTTGCGAAGCCCAACGGCGGAGGTGAATTTTACGTAGGATGTTGGGCTTCATGCCTCAGCCCAACTTACGAGAGCCCGCGTTACGTGTTACGCCGTACGTGTTTTGTTATAAGGCATTTTTTCGCCCTGCCACCATCACAAACTCTTTAACAGATTTTCCTAAACCATCAATTCCTGGATACAAAGAATTCGCGGACACAGTCATAGCTCTGAGCTTTGATAAAAATATAGCTTTTTGATGTGCTGGAATAATTAGCTTCTTGTATAAAACGTGATCTGTTCTTTCGCTAAATATTTCGTCTAGTATTTCGCCATGATCTCCAAGAATATTTGGGCTTATACTAAACATTCCTTGCTGCACTGCCATTCTCGATGATTTTCTATTCCTTGCACAGAACAGTAATTTTCCCGACGTGTTTTCCGATAAATATTCAGTTTGAATTTCTGCTTCATTTTTAGGCATAGAAGAAGCGCGGAATTTACCTTCGACCAGTGATTTAGCTGAGGGCTGATGTGCAAGCCAAATAGCTCCATCTTTTTCTAAATTGTCAGTAACAGCAAAGTATGCGGCGACATATACCGAACTAGACCAATCCAGTAGCCTGGTTGGCGCTCCGTGATGTTGCATTACCGTCCACCAGCTAATTGTATCCGGGGTCACGCTAAGCTCATTAGCACTCAAATGCAAATGCGCTTGTGACTTAAACTCAGAAAGTGCTCTACTTTCAATCTCAAGCGCAACCTTATTACTCAGGCCTTTGTTTTTAAATAGCCTCAGTAGAGATGGCTCCAAGCCCCAACTGGCATCTGACTGGCCTCTATATGCATAGGGGATATAAGTAGCATCTCCAGTGTCTAGGAGATCTACCAAATCCAAAAACTGCCGCCAATTGTTTAAAATTAATGATTCCATGTCTGATACCACCTACCCAATGCCTTGTAACACCTGAGTAGATAGAAAAACTCCATTTAGTTTCTAGACGAAAACGGCGTTTCCCCGTAATTTAGTACAGAGTTTTACAATATATTTTTCTTAGTTCTTTTTGTACCATAGTCTGTCGGGGGAGGACTACGGGGAATATATAGAATTTATCCGTCATGCCAAAATATAGTTTTTCTTATAGGTATAAAAAAGCCCCACCACAATCACTCATGGCAGGGCTTTCTTTGACTAAGCTTCAGCCAGAAACTTAAGCAGCAACAATAGGAATCACCTTATCCGCTACTTTCTTATACTCCTCAATTTCATGGAAGTTGAGGTAGCGGTAAACATCATCCGCCATAGTATCGATCTTCTGCACTGCTTCCAGGTATTCCGCTTGATTTGGAATCTTGCCTAGTTGTGCACACACCGCCGCCAGCTCAGCAGAGCCCAGGTACACATTGGCATCTTTACCCAAGCGGTTAGGGAAGTTACGGGTAGAGGTAGACATAACCGTGGTGTTGTCACCCACACGTGCTTGGTTACCCATGCACAGTGAACAGCCTGGCATTTCAGTACGGGCACCGGCTTTGCCGAAGATGCTGTAGTAGCCTTCTTCTGTCAGTTGGTGTGCATCCATCTTGGTAGGTGGTGCAATCCACATGCGAGTGGGTACGGAGCCGCCGAAGGCTTCCAGTACTTTACCGGCTGCGCGGAAGTGGCCAATATTCGTCATACAAGAACCGATGAAGACTTCGTCGATCTTGGTGCCAGCCACTTCTGACAGCAGTTTTACATCGTCTGGGTCGTTCGGGCAGGCGACGATTGGCTCTTTGATGTCGGCCAGATCGATTTCGATTACGGCTGCGTATTCTGCATCTTTGTCTGCTTCTAGCAGCTCTGGTGCTTCCAGCCATTTCTCCATCGCTTCGATACGACGGCTTAGGGTGCGTTTGTCTTCGTAACCGTTGGCGATCATCCACTTCAACAGGGTGATGTTGGAGTTTAGATATTCGATGATTGGCTCTTTGCTTAGCTTAACGGTACAGCCGTTGGCTGAACGTTCTGCTGACGCGTCAGAAAGTTCGAATGCTTGCTCAACTTTCAGATGCTCAAGACCTTCGATCTCTAATACGCGGCCAGAGAAGATGTTCTTTTTACCGGCTTTTTCTACCGTCAGCAGACCTTGTTGGATGGCTGCGTAAGGGATGGCGTTTACCAAGTCACGCAGGGTGACGCCGGGCTGCATTTCGCCTTTGAAGCGAACCAGTACAGACTCAGGCATATCCAGTGGCATTACGCCCAGTGCTGCGCCGAAGGCGACCAAGCCTGAACCGGCTGGGAATGAGATACCAATAGGGAAACGGGTGTGAGAGTCACCACCTGTGCCTACGGTGTCTGGCAGTACCATGCGGTTCAACCAGGAGTGGATAACACCGTCACCTGGGCGCAGTGAAACACCGCCGCGTGTGCTGATGAAATCAGGCAGGGTGTGTTGCAGTTTGATGTCTACAGGTTTTGGATAAGCAGCAGTGTGGCAGAAAGACTGCATTACCAAATCTGCAGAGAAGCCTAGGCAGGCCAGCTCTTTCAATTCGTCGCGTGTCATGGCGCCCGTGGTGTCTTGTGAACCTACTGTGGTCATGCGTGGTTCGCAGTAGGTGCCGGGGCGTACGCCTGTAATACCGCAGGCTTTACCGACCATCTTCTGTGCCAGTGTGTAGCCTTTGCCGGTGTCGGCTGGGGCTTCTGGACGCAGGAAGATAGTGCTTGGCTCCATGCCCAGTGCTTCACGCGTTTTATCCGTCAGTGAGCGACCAATGATTAGCGGAATACGGCCACCGGCGCGCATTTCGTCTGGCATGGTGGAAGGGCGTAGATCAAAAGTAGAGATCACTTCGCCGGCTTCGTTTTCAATCACGCCATCGTAAGGTTTGATGGTGATGATGTCGCCCATGTTCAGTTTGGATACATCACACTCAACCGGCAGACAGCCTGAGTCTTCCGCTGTGTTGAAGAAGATTGGTGCGATCTTGCCACCCAGTACCACGCCGCCTTGGCGTTTGTTAGGTACGAATGGGATGTCGTTGCCCATGTGCCACAGTACAGAGTTGATCGCTGATTTACGTGAAGAGCCGGTACCGACTACGTCACCGACGTATGCCAGTGGCAGGCCACCTTTTTTCAGCTCTTCGATTTTGTCCAAACCGCCGGGCATTTTGCTGACCAGCATTGCTTTGGCGTGCAGTGGGATGTCTGGACGGCTCCAGGCTTCAGAAGCGGGTGACAGATCGTCCGTGTTGGTTTCGCCTTCCACTTTGAAGACAACCACTTTGATCTCTTTGGCCATTTCTGGTTTGGAGGTAAACCACTCGGCTTCTGCCCAAGCGTTAGCCACTTGTTTGGCGAATTCGTTACCTGCTTTGGCTTTTTCGATTACATCGTTGAAGGCATCGAACATCAGCAGGGTTTTAGAGAGTGCTTTAACGGCGATTGGTGCCAGTTCAGCATTATCCAGCAGGGCAATCAAAGGTTGGATGTTGTAACCACCCAGCATGGTGCCCAGCAGTTCTGCGGCGTGTGCGCCATCGACCAGTGGAGAGTTGGCTTCGCCTTTGGTGATGGCTGCCAGGAAAGCGGCTTTTACGTAAGCTGCATCGTCAACACCGGCAGGTACGCGGTGAGTGAAAAGCTCTACCAGAGTCTCTTCTTCACCTGCGGGTGGATTCTTCAGAAGTTCAATCAGGTCAGCGGTTTGCTGAGCATCCAGAGCCAGTGGAGGTAGTCCCTCTTTGGCGCGTTCTTCAACATGTTGACGATAGGCTTCTAGCACTTAAACACCTCTTTATATATAGATCTTAAAAATCTTGAATGCGGCGATTTTACAGTATTTGGGGGGTAAACAGTAAATTTACCTTGTCTGTACCACAGTAACTGTATGGTTTTATTGGTTTTCTTTGGCGCTGTAGTCGAGCATGATTTTGTCCAGCCAGGCGGCGGGCAGCAGGCGTTTTGCGATGGCTGCGACATAGGTGGGTTGGGTGACCGGGTAGCGGATTTTAGGTTTGTCTGACTCCAGGGCGTGGATCACTTTTTCCAGCACGGCTTCAGGGGGGAGGGTGTGTTTGCTGTCATTGCCCTGTTTGTTGAGGCGGGCATCTACACCTTTATAGTATTCGCGGTGGGCGCTGTGCTCACGGTCAATGTTCTTTTGGTACATCGCCAGTGCATTTGCGCGGAAACGACTGGTGATGGGGCCGGGCTCGATGAGTGAGACGTATACGCCACTGCCATGCAGCTCCATTCGCATGGTGTCACTGAGTGATTCCAGCGCGAATTTGGTGGCGTTGTAGGCGCCGCGATAGGGCAGGTTAATAATGCCAAGCACGGAGCTGTTCTGGATGATGCGGCCGTAGCCTTGTTTGCGCATCACCGGGATAAGCAGGTTGGTAAGCTCCTGAGTGCCGAACAGATTGGTTTCGAACTGTTCGCGCAATACATCACGGCTTAAATCCTCAACCGCACCGGGCTGGCCGTAGGCGCCGTTATTGAACAGTCCGTAAATGGTGCCATCTGTGTGCGACAGGATGGTGTTTACAGCGGTGTGAATGGACTCAGATGAGGCTAGGTCCAGTTGATAGGCCTCTAGCCCTTCGTCGCTTAATTTGCTGACATCCTGCGCTTGACGAGCCGTAGCGATAACGCGATAGCCCCGCTCTTTTAGGCCGTGGGCCACGCAGTAGCCGATACCTGTTGAACAGCCTGTGATCAGAATGGGTTTGGACTTAATCATTAATCGCTACTTTCTAAAGTTATCGTGGGCTATGACGCTAGCTAATACACAAGACAGAGGAATACTGGGGGTATTCTCTGTCCTTCAAAATGAATGTTTTCCGTGGCAAAAGTGATGCTATTGGTCTTGCCACGCGAATATTTTATTGGCCTATGAGTGCTGACTGCAATGGATAAGACGATTTGTATGACGCGGGGGGCGGGATGAAAAACAAATCGATTGTGCCAAACAACCAGGAACGCGTGATGCGTGAGGATGACTTTATTGTCTCCAAGACGGATCTTTCTGGTCGCATCACTTATGGTAATCAAATCTTTCAGGAATTTGCGCGTTACAGCGAGCAGGAGTTGCTCGGTGCGCAGCACAATATTATTCGCCACCCTGATATGCCGCGCGCTGCATTTCAACTGGTGTGGGATACCATCAAATCCGAACACGAATGTTTTGCCTTTGTTAAGAATCTGGCGGCAGATGGTTCTTTTTATTGGGTGTTCGCACACATCACGCCTTCTTATGATGCCAGTGGTCGGATGAATGGTTATTTGTCTGTGCGGCGCAAACCGAATCCCGAAGCGGTAAAAACAATATCAGCTATTTATCAGCAGATGCTGGATATTGAGAAAAGGGCTGGCCCTAAAGAGGCGATCGCTGCTTCAACCCGATTTTTAGTAGATTTTCTGAACGAAAAGGGAACGACTTATGAAGAAATTGTTCTTGCTCTCCAAGGGTAAGTTGCTGGCGATTTGTGTCGTTTACGTGTTGGCCATTTATGGCTATGTTACTTTTACTTCCGGACTGAATATGTGGATGACAGGGGCAGTTGCCTTGTTATTGTTATTCAGTGTGGGTGTTTGGGTTGCTGATTCGGGATCGGAAGAAGACGAATTGATGGAGAGCCTTGACCGCGTTGCCAAAGGGGTGGCGCAAGGCGTGTTAAGTGATCGTGTTGTTAATATTAATCGTGATGACAAACTGGGTGCTGTGTGTTGGAACATGAACAATGCTCTCGATCAGTTGGAAACGTTTTTTCGCGAGATTCGCGCATCGTTTAACTATGTGAGTCAGGGTAAATATTTTCGTCGCCCTATCTCCGGCGGTTTGCATGGTGATTATAAAAAGGTCATGGAACAGTTGGATGATTCTTTAGGTTTAATTATTGAGAGTAAAAAACAGGGTGGTTGGCACGAGGTACTCAGTAAGCTTGGCCATCTGAATACGGAGAATCTTCTGTATAACCTTAAACAAACCCAGGCGGATATGGCTGAGGTGAATGGTTATATGGAAGGCGTTCAGGATATCGCCCAGAGCACTGCTGAGCGCGCGGATAAAAGCAGTCGCGAAGTGGGCGATGTGTTAGCTAATCTGAATAGCCTAATAGGCATTATCGATGCGACGGATAGTACGGTGAATGGTCTTAATGATCGCACCGGTGAAATATCAAATGTCATTAAGGTGATTACTGATATCGCCGAGCAAACAAATTTATTGGCGTTGAACGCGGCGATTGAGGCT
>JBNKYV010000180.1:0-7505 GCA_050301075.1 Gammaproteobacteria bacterium | reverse complement strand
GGTAACCACTTTTGGCAGAGAGGGTATTTTGTCGATACTGTGGGAGTTAACGAGGATGTGATTCGGCGCTACGTTCGATATCAAGAGAAGGTCGAGCAAGAAGCGGAGCAAAGACAGTTGGAGCTATGAGACAGTTTAGTGGTGGAGCCCCCTTCGAGGGGGCATCCCTTTAAAGCCATCTTCTATGAAGGTGGTTTTTTACTTGATTTGGAATAAAGCTCCGTAGAAGATCCTAAGTATCGATTTCTCAACCCAACCCCAAAACAACTGCGAGGCTAGAAACCTGGGTCATAGTAAGCCTCATAGCCATGCTGGCCAATCTCGGTAAGGTTTTTCTCGTAAAAACCCGCTGCCGCGAAGTCGACTCGTGGACATTGATGTTCTACGCGCGTTTACTACCAGGCATTGCCCTGCTCTCTGCCTTACCGTTTTTTGATCACGCGATACATAACACTTCCGTTTTCTGGAGCGCCACTTTCGCGGCAGCACTGATTACCATCGGCGCCAGCCTGCTTTATATGGAAGCGATTAAACAAGGGCAGCTCTCTGTCGTTACGCCAATTCAGGCGACTATTCCGTTGTTTATGGTTGTTTGTACCTATGCACTTTATGAGGAAGCACCAGACGCAATTTCATTCATATTTATTGGTCTTATTGTTCTATCTGTTTCGTTTGTCTTACGTAGCTCTTCTATCAAAAAGAGCAATACAGAACACGCTCACCCAGCACGTGCATTAATCTATTCGTTTATTGCTGCTGCGCTGTTTGGTATTTCAACAGTACTGGATCGTGTGGCAATCAGCGTTGCTGACAACGGCGCGTTAGTCTTCTCGGCCTATTGGCACCTGCTTACGCTGATGTTGATAGCACCGATTCTATGGACCAAACGAAAGCAATTGTCGTTAAACACCTGTTTCAAAGGGAGCGTGATGCTCTATGTTTTGGTTGTGCTTTGTGCCTTTATCTCGCAGCAATACGCGGTGCAACTCTCGTTGAATATCGATAACGGTGTAACATTCGTTAAAACTATCGTAATGACGCATATAGTCATTGCAGCGGCTATTGGGATTCTCTACCTAAAAGAGCGTGCCAACCCTATGGTATGGGTCGCTAATTTAATAACAGCACTTAGCGGAATAGGTTTGTTATGGTCGATTTAAAACATTTAATGATTGAAGCCGCAAACAGCGCCGACCAAATGCTGCGAGAGCACATGCAACAACAGCATCAATATCATGCTAAAGGCGAACGAGACTATGCGCTGGCAACAGATATCGAGATTGAACGCAAGGTAAAAACAATTTTGCAACAAAGCGGCATTCCAGTGCTGGGCGAGGAGCTGGCCTGGCAAGGTGACGAACAAAGTAGTGAGTTTTGGGTGGTAGACCCTATCGATGGCACGATCAATTACGCCAAGGGCATTCCGCTGTGTGGTATTTGCATCGCATTGGTCAAAAACCAACGTGCAATTTTATCGTGCATATCGCTTCCCTTTCTCAACGAGCGTTATATTGCGGAGACAGGCAAAGGCAGCACATTAAACGGCAACACGATCGCCACCTCATCAGTACAAAAGCTCAATGATGCTATTATCGCGCTAGGGGATTTTGCGGTTGGGGAAAATAGCGCCGTCAAAAATAGACTACGATTTGCACTAGTGGAAACACTAGCACCAAATGCACTACGTATTCGCATGCTGGGTTCAGCCGCAGTACAACTCGCATGGCTGGCAGCAGGCCGTGTGGATGCCAGTATTATTCTATCCAACAACGCATGGGATGTTCAGGCTGGGGTATTAATCGCCCAGGAAGCTGGCGCACTCGCCTACGATATCGATGGCGAACAACATAGTGTAAATTCACAATACACACTCGCCTCACCACCTTCGCTTAAATCTGAAATTATTGGGGCGGTGAAATCAGCCAGGGGAAAAACCGACAACCAATAACCAAGAATTTTAGTCAACTTATATTAGAGATACTTTGATATAAATTGACGACATTTGCACTCACCCCCTATTACCCTTTACCTTACTGCCCTTTCTATATTCTGCCGCAAAAAATTCAGTTTCGTTTCAGCTTAGCGGTCTATAAATACTCTACAAACTGGAATATTACGCTTGGAAGCAAGGGGAAAACGTGCGTAAGGGGTTGTATACACTCTCGATTTTGATGTTAGTGGCATCAGCTTTGGGCATTATGTCCTACAAGCTGTTCGTGCTCGACTATCCGCTTGCTGGCTTAATTCCTGAAACGGCTTACCAGGTAGACGTCAATCTTGAAGCCACCGGGCATGGTGAAGATATTCATCTACGCACCTATTTACCCAAATCGGATCAGCGCCAACTGATTCGCGATGAACAAAACTATTCAGCCAATTTCAATCTAGCCATTGAAAACGATGAGCTTAACCGCGCCGCCCATTGGAGTATGGACTTCGCTCAGGGCCATCAGGCAGTGCGCTACTCTTATACGGTTGAAGCCAAACACATCAAATACAGCATACCTCCGGAATTAGGCATTCCCTGGAACTACCCACAAGGCTTGGAGCAATACCTCCAGGAAGAGGAAGGAATCCAGGTAAATGATCCGCTGATTGCCCAAACAATAGAAGAGCTGTTTCCAACCGGACAATTCAATATTCTGCACTCATTAACCACGATACATCGCCATCTGCAGGATAAATTTGAGAACAAGAACTTTTCCGGTTTTACTGATGCCTTAACTGCATTAAAACTGGGCGAGGCCAGTTGTAATGGTAAAAGCAGGCTCTTTGTAGCACTCGCCAGAAAGATCAATTTACCGGCGCGTCTGGTAGGCGGGATTATTCTAAACAAAGGCAGCAAGCGCACCAGCCACCAGTGGGTTGAAGTCTACATAGCTGGCCATTGGGTACCCTTCGATACGATCAACGATCACTTTGCGGAAATACCAGCCAACTACCTGACACTTTACTATGGTGATTTATCGCTGTTTCGCCACACTGCCAATGTAAACTTCAATTACTCGTTTAATATCGCAAAGCGCGTTGTCCCACAGCGTGAGGCATTGGAGAGCCTTGATGGCTCGTCATTTAATATCTTTAAGCTCTATACCATTTTCGAACAGATCGGCGTTCCTCAAGGGCTATTGAAAATTATATTAATGATCCCTCTCGGCGCGTTAGTGGTTGTGATATTCCGCAATGTTATTGGTGTAGAAACATTCGGCACATTTTTACCGGCACTTATCGCCGCAGCGGCACGCGACACTGGATTGCTTTGGGGCTTAATCGGTTTTGTGTTGATTATCGTCACCTCAGCGATCGTCAGGAAATTTCTAGATTGGCTGCAACTACTCCACTCCCCCAAAATGGCCATCATGCTTACAGTGGTCGTTATCGTTATGCTCGTAATGACTGTACTGGGGGTACACTTCAAGCTTTTCGAAATTGCTCACATCAGCCTTTTTCCAATTGCTGTTCTAGCGATTACAGCTGAACGTTTTTCCATCATTGAAACAGAACAAGGCACATTAAAGGCCTTCCGCATTACCGCAACAACCATGGTGGTTATCGCGGCCTGCTATGCCGTGATGAGTTCACTCTTTTTGCAAAGTATGATTCTCGCCTTTCCGGAGCTATTGTTAATCGTGATCGCCCTAAACCTATGGCTGGGTAAATGGGTAGGAATGCGTGTTATGGAGTTCATTCGCTTTCGCAAACTGATTTTTGGGGGAGCAAAGGCATGATTAACTCCCTCTTCAAAAAACTAAGTCGCATTAAACAGAACGCCCGCCAGGTAATAGGCATGAACATGCGAAACCTGGAATATATTTACCCGAACAACGCAAGAAAAGACTTTCCGATTGCGGATCACAAGCTATACACCAAAGAAGTATTGCGCGACAGTGATGTTCCACTCCCCAAAACATTACTCAATTACAGTTCATTTTATGAATTACGTAACCTGGAAGAAGAACTGAGTAAATATAATGAATTTGTCATCAAACCGTCACACGGCGCAGGTGGCGGTGGGATTATAGTGGTTGTTGATAGAAATGAAGCTGGCTGGATTAGCGCCGGTGGAAAACAATACTCGCTTGAGCAAATCAAGACTCACATTACAGATATTATTTTCGGTGTTTTCTCATTTGGCCTTAGCGATACGGCCATCATCGAAGAGCGCCTGATACAACACAAAGAGTTCTCAGAGTTAAGCCCATTTGGGTTGGCAGATATACGTTTAATTGTGCACCACCACCAGCCGGTCCTCTGCATGTCACGTATCCCAACCAAAAAATCTGATGGCCGAGCCAACCTTCACCAGGGCGCCATCGGATTAGGTATTGATATTGAATCTGGCATTACCACTCATGCGATTCTGGAAGATGACTCGATTACCCATCACCCTGACACCAATGTTCAACTCATTGGCAAACAGATCCCGTTCTGGCCACGAATTGTTGAGATTAGCCAAAACGCGGCAACTGCCGTTCCGCTGAAATATTTAGGCGTTGATATTGCGATCGCAGAGCATAGCCCTATGCTGCTGGAAATTAATGTGCGCCCGGGGTTACAGATTCAAAATGCCAACATGACCGGCATGCGCTCATTGCTAAGCGGAGGAAGGGAATAATGAGTAAGAGTCTGCTTACGCTTTTTCGTGAAAGCTTTATCCCGGTTGTCATCGTGCTGATTATGCTGGTGGTAATGCTGCTTTACGTCCAATTCAAGTCTACCGTTGATGCTGAGAAAATTACCCTTATTGAAATTCATCCGCTACCAGCGATGATCAATCTCGACAGCATGGATGGTGAAGCGGAAATTGAAATACAAAACATGCTGTCCGCTGACGAGGCTGACCCGGCCTATACCGAAGCGCGCAAAATGATATCCGTTGGCCGCATGTCAGATGCTGAAGCGATTTATCAGGAAATGCTGGCACGACGCCCCTCCTCTCAAGCGCTGAACGCGTTAGGAGTGCTCTATTACAAAATGGGTGAAAACAAACTAGCCCTTAAACAAATGGACTTGGCCGTCATTACACAGCCGATCTACTCCGGCGCTTACTACAACCGAGGTGTTATTCATTCTGCGCTAAACCAATACGAAAAAGCCGTTCAGGATTACCAAAATATGCTGAAGCTCGTGCCGGGGCACTACAGCTCGCAATTTAACCTGGCAATCGCACTGCTTCGCCTGGATAAATTTGGTCCGGCTGCTGAAGCATTTAAAACTGCCAGTACACTGGCCGGCGGAGAGAAGAAAGCACGTGCCCTATACATGCAAGGCCTTGCGCTCAGAGAGCAAGGTGAAAAGCTGTACGAACCTGCACGCGAGGCGTTTGAAGCCGCTATTCGAATCAAACCCGATTATTTGGATGCCCGCATCGGTTTGGCATCGCTATCGCCTAAGACACCAGAAGGGATAAAAGCGGCGATGGAAGAGCTAAACAAGGTTCTGGCCATTAAACCAAACTATGCGCGCGCCCACTTCCATCAGGCGTTACTCTACAATCACCAAAATGAAATCAAGCAAGCTATTGATGCGTATCAATCCGCCATTCAATATAACCCGGAGTACGGAAAAGCCCGCTATAACCTAGGACTGATCCAGCTAGAAGAAAACAAACTGCAGGAAGCAAAAGAACAATTCACTTGGATACTCAACCGAACCCCAAATCATGTAAGAACCATATTTAACCTGGGCCGTGTAGAGTTTGGGTTAAAAGAGTACGAGCAAGCGATTAAACACTATACGGATGCGGTTCGCATCATGAAGGGAGAATATCCAGAGGCGTTTTTCAATATTGGCCTGACCCATGCGGCACAAAAAAATTATGAACAGGCAATACAAGCCTATGAAGAGTCAATTTCATTGCGCCCGGATTATCAAGAAGCGTGGTTTAATCTCGGCTATAGCCACATGCAGCTTGAACACTACGACAAAGCCATTAGCGCCCTGAAGACAGCCGTAGAGATAGATCCCACCTATCATCAGGCATGGTACAACCTTGGCCTTTCCTACACTCGCATAAACAAAGAAGATGAGGCAATCAATGCCTACAATGAAGCGCTCAAAATATACCCTGAATATCAGAATGCGCGCATCAATCTGGCCATTAGATACGCACAGCGAAACGAATACACCAAGGCAATTGAGCTCTATCTACAAGCGATTGAACATGATGACACCTATATAAGCGCCTGGTTTAACCTGGCGCTGGCCTATAGCAAATCAGACCAAACATCATTAGCGCAAAAAGCTTTCTTAAAAGTATTGGAGCTGGAGCCTGAGAATATTCGTGCACTCAGGCTTTTGGCACGTATCTATTCGGACAATGAAAATAATGAAGATGCGATTGCTGCGCTACGCAAAGCAACAGAAATCGCACCATCAGATGCAAGAATACGACGAGATTACAGCCGCGCTCTACGCAAGGGTGGCTATACCAAAGAAGCTAGCCGTGAACTTAAGAAAGCAAAAAAATTAGCCCAACAGGAATCCAACTAAATGCAGTATCCAAGGAGCACTACCATGAACAAACAACACGCATATCTAACCTTTCTAATCGCCAGTGCGCTCGGGATGGGAACTGCGCACGCCGCGGCCCCTGAGTTCGATTGGAATGTAGAAGCAGGCATTGGCTTCAACGACAACGTATACCGCGCCCCTAACGATACATATATTGATTATTCAGTTACAGGCACGCCCACTGTCGTTCCTGATCGAAAATCAGGCTTCTTTATCCCTCTTGGTTTTGAGGTAGAAGCAAACTATGCCTACAGTAAGACCACAGATGTCATCGCCAAGCTCGATAGCTATGCGGACTTTCATCTAGGCAGTGATCTAAAAAATAAAGATAAAACCCTTAACAAGATCGACCTGGGGATAGAAACGCAGCTCAATAAAGTCAAAAGCAAAAAGAACAAGCTCTATGCCGGTATCTTCTATGACGTAAAAGACCAAACCTATTACGACCGCGATACTGGCACAACCAAGGTCAGCGGCGCGAGCGACATTGCCGATAAATATTCATACAACGCCAATGGTCTGCAACTTAAATACCGCGGCCGCACAACCACTCCAACCTACTCTGTTTCCGCAGAGATTGGTTCGCGTGATTATGCAGATACAATTGTTTCAACCGACCAAGATTATGATTACATCAATTTTGGGGGTGATGTCGATTTCGCCCTCACCAAATCAACTGAACTGACACTCGATTACTCTAGAGAGGTTCAAGACTATAGCGAACGTACTGCTCGCGATTTAAACGGTAGCCTACTAACAACCAATCCACTATTGGAATACACCTACCAAACACTGGGTGCATCGATTAATCACGACTTTAGTGACCAGTGGAGTGCAAAACTGAGCTTTGATCACATTACTAGGGAAGATAACTATCTGGGTTACAACGATTACACCTCAGAGAAGGTGCGACTGACCGTTAAAAACAAAACCGATAAACTATCGAACAAGTTTGCACTTGCTTACATGACACGCGACTATGACAAAGCATT
>JBNKYV010000179.1:0-8892 GCA_050301075.1 Gammaproteobacteria bacterium | reverse complement strand
GTAAAACTCAAGGCGCGATGATGAGCTTTAGTGCCGATTGAGTTGGTGGCGTTTTACTTTGGTGTTTGTGTTCACATTTTATGGTCTATTCTTTAATCAGAAGGGAGGCCGTCAATATGAGTCAACGGATAGTACTTTTATTTAGTTTGTTTGTTGTTTTGTTTGCATCAATCACAGTGCGAGCAGATCCGCACGTGCCGATGCATCCGGATGAATATATCTTGCAGCAGGATGTAACGCTTTCAACGGGCAAGGTTCTGCCTGCTGGTACTGTTTGGTACAAAGCGCCGGGGCATCGTCGTTTAAAGGAGGAGATGGAGCAGGGGCACTATCGTGGCGATGTGCGCTGGGCACAAAATATTTTGTATGGTCGCGCCATTATGTACGACACCTATTACACCGTGGGTGAAGGGCGTCGTGATGGTCTGCCACCTTTGGCGAAGGGCCATATTATGAACTGCACCAACTGCCACGCCGCAGAAGGGACCATGCCGTACGCATGGCCATTTTTTAGAACGCTGACGCACTTTGGTCTTGCAGAGAACGGCGACAAAGGGGAGCTGTTTGGCAATCTTGGTTACTATCGCGATACACGTGTTCGCATTCGTGACTGTAGCCGCCATTGCGGTGGTGTGGTTGAGATTCCGCCTGATTCGAAAGAGATGGAGGCTCTGGTGGCATGGGTCACGGCGGTGCGTGATGGCATCTATGAGGGTGAAGGAATATTAATCCCTGAATTCAAAACCAAGGCGGATGTCGACAAAATTCCTGGTGCGCGAGTCCCTGTGTTTAGCAATATTGGGCAGATGAAGTCAGATCCCAAGAAGGGCGAGGCGTTATACGAAGATCAGTGTGCAAGTTGTCACGGAAGTGATGGGCGAGGTCTTTGGTATGAAGGGCGTGGTTACACCATTCCGCCATTATCCGGCGAAGGTGCATTGTCCAGCGCTGGTGGGCCGGTAATGGTGCCCGTGGGGGCTGCCTTTCTTAAATTTAATATGCCTTTGGCTCACGACCATTTAATGATTGAGCAAGAGGCCTTGGAGATCATGGGTTACGTTTCGACCATGCCGCGTGAAACCGTATGGTGGGAACCCTATTATTTTCGTCATAACCCATGTGGCCGGCCAGCTTTTTTGCCCAAACATATTGGCACGGTGCCCAAGGGGTTTCCTTTTAGCGCTGAGCAGACTCAGTTTGGTCCTTGGCAGCCGATTGCGGATTGGCTCAAGAGCGATGAATGCAAGGTGGCTAATCCGGTAACCAAGCCACTGCTTAAAGTGGATTTTGATACGCGCCATCCACTGTAATCGTTTTAAGTCTTAATTGAGGTGGGAGCTGGCTCCCACCTTGAGCTTTTCTTTCTTACATATTCACGCGTTAAGCGCTGATGCACTCTGTGCAGGCACAAGCTTTTGAGAACCAGTTAGAGGCTTCGTTCATGGGAGCGTTGATGTTGCTGTAAGGGCCAAGGTATCTCATCGTTTCAGTTGCCGGTAGTGATGAGCAGCGTGATGAGTGAACAACATGCTCGCCAGTTTCGTTTGCCGTTTTTTCAACATAGTATTCGATCATGACCATATCTCCTCTTTGGGTAAAAGAATGTTCTTAGCGCCGCGGCTCTAAGTTTGAGTGAAATTGTCAGGTATCTGACTTTTGTCAGATGTTTTGTGCTTTAGTTGACAAAAACACTATGAAATAAGCGTTCAATCGTGCTCAATAGGGGATAGGGCAAAAACTATTCCAGTATGGTGGGTGTAATAGGTAATCGGGTTGCGCGTAAGTGTTAACGGGTTGTTCTATAGGTAGATTTTGTTGTGGTGCGTTAATTGTGAAACATCACGCCGATACCGATACGAAACTGCGTTTCAGGCTCCTGACCGGGGAGGGCCCATAAGTGCAGTTGTTCAATATTCAGGGTTGGGTAGGTGTATTCCATCTCACCAATCTTGCCTGTGCGATTACTTTGTAGAGGACCTTTAATGGTCACTGTGCGGCCGTTTGTGTAGTCGCTAGTTTCCAGATAGCCGTTATAGATCGCTAAGAAACGCCCCAGTGGTTGCTGGTTGATATCCGGTTTTTGGCTGCGGTTGAGTGGATAGGCGAGGACCTCCAGTTGGGTCTCCTCTTTTAGATTGGTGCTGTTGATCACCATGCCGCCCCAGAGCACGGTTTTGCCTTTATATGATTCGTTATTGGCTGCGGCCTGTTTGGGGGTGATGCCCTCTTCTACATTTGCTGTTTCGAATTTGGGTGTGCTCGCGCATCCTGCGATAAGCGCGGCAGAGATGAGCATGAGTGCCAGTGAGATATTGTTTGTTGTCATGTGCGGCCTCTCCTAACTAATGCCGGTGTGGGCGCAGGTGGGGATATGGATGGTAATAGTATGGCCAGGGATCGTAATACCACCAAGGTGGCGGATAATCGTAGCGAGTGGTCTCCTTAGGCTCTTCTGGCCAAAGATAGGATGAGCTAACGGCGACAACGGGAAATAGATAGTCGTAGTTGCCGATCAGCCGGGTGGATTCGCCATCGATTGTGCCGATGATGGTGATTTGATTGCCGGCTTGATAAACCTCCGGATCGATAAAACCGGGGAAGCTGGCGATAAAACGACCGCTGCTGTGGCTCTCTTCCACTGGTCGTCCCTGTTTGTTTAGTTCGCGGCCAACGATTTCGATCCAGGTGTGAGCGGTTTTATTTTCCACTTGGGTAATGATGCCGCCCCAACGTACTTCGGTGCCAATAAACCGTTTGGGCTCTGCTCTTACCTCAGAGACTTTTGGTTGGTCTGGCGGAATTCTACTGATGGCCGGCGGCGTTGATGCGCAGGCTGTCAGCATGATTGCAATGACCATACACCATAGTTTTTTCATGGAAGGCACCGATCATGAGTTATCGTCTTTGTTTAGTATAGATGTTGAATTGCGCAGATACTATTTAGACGAATGAAGGTCGTCACCTTGGTGTGATCTTATATCGCGTGCATCATCTCTACGGCTATTTGCTTCTCTTTGGCGGCTGGTTTGTGCGTGCGTACTTCATATATATAGCCAGCGCCAAAGCGTAAGTCATACTCCTCTTCTTTAAAATCCCATACGCTGTGCAGCACAGTCATATTAAATAGTTTGCTCTGGAATTGTTTATCTACCGGCCCCAACTCCTGTTTAAGTTTTTCTATCTTGCTCTCGTAGCGGTTAAACGCATCTTCCTGATCAAGATGGATAATCAGCGTTTTATACAGTTTTCCTTCATGGAAATAGAACTCTGTTTTTTGTCCCTGTGTACTTCTATCTATATAGACGACAGGATCAACCTCAGAAAATTCGGTATAACCATGTTTGGGGCCTAAGGCGGGATTGACTTCAGTTACCTGATATTTTTCCTGTAGCGCCTGTTCGGAAATGCCCCATTGTAGATTGTCATCTCCTAAGGGGAGTGTCGCAAAACTGATGCTAATGGCAAAAATGAGGGCGGTGAACATCGAGTAACTCCGTGGTGATATTGTATAGACCAGTATTATACGGAATGTGTCACCAGGCTGAATGTGACGGCATACTTTAGTGTTTTGCTAAATAATTTCTCAAAATGGATGGAGTGAAGAGACGAATATATGAGTAAACGACTAAGCCAATGGCAGCCATCAGAGACGGCGCTGGAGTTGATCAGACTTAATGGTGTTTCAGACGAGCATATAGGTAAAGCCATTGAATATTTAAAGTCGCGCGATGAACTGGATAATATTGAAGATATCGAGGGTTACGATAACTGGGATGCGTTTTTTATTATGTTCTGCATCAAGGCCAATAAATAGCTTTGTAACAGCCTGAACCTCATTATGAGCATAAAAGCATAGTGTAAAACTCTGTTTTTATTTTTACTTGGTAAATGAATTTGTCTCCAGCCGGAGACATGTTTTCTGAGCTTCATCCCTTTCACAAAATAATGCCTATGCTAGTATTTTCGTGAAACTAAAATATCGCATTAAGCGTAATAAATAAGTATAGGGTGGGCATGTTTTTGGGTGACTTGAGTGTGTCTTGCAGTCAATTTATCTGAATAAAAAACATTCTCATGGAGCTTTGTTATGGTCGAACATAGGATATTAATCTCAGGCCCGGTTGGGGCGGGAAAGACAACGGCTGTACGTTCGCTGAGTAGTAAAGCGGCTGTTTCTACTGATGTAAATTCAACAGAATTTAATACACTTCGAAAACACACAACGACCGTTGCTATGGATTACGGTGTTTTTGATGCAGGCCATAAACGTATGCATCTGTATGGCACGCCCGGCCAAGAGCGTTTTGCGTTTATGTGGGAGATTTTGGCAAACGGCGCATGTGGTTTGTTATTGCTGATTGATAACAGCCGTGACGAGCCTATTCAAGATATGATGCGCTATCTGGGTATGTTTAATGATTTTGTCATGCGTCAGAATGTTGCAATCGGTGTGACGTGTATGGATTTGGCTCCGGCGCATGCACCGACCATTCAGAGTTATAAAGATCAACTGAAGAGTCGTGGCTTCTTTTTTCCCGTTTGCCCGGTAGATGCAAGAAAAGGTGATGATGTACTTAATGTCGTATTTGAATTGATAGATTCGATTAAGGAATCGCAAGGTGATAAGCAGGTGATGTGCTTCTAATTGCCGCTGATTTCAAAAAAGGCAGGGGTGGTAGTCCTGCCTTTTTTATTTCTTGTATTAGTGATGTGCACAACATTTACCAATTTCACTTACATGGCGGTGATCCGTGCCGCAGCATCCCCCTAGCACATTGAACTGTGGATATTGTTGGCGTAGTGCCTGATAGAGCTGGCCAAGCTCTTGTGGGTTGCCGTCATCCAGTTCTTCTGCTTCATCCAGCTCTTCATGACTCATGCGTGATGCATTTGCGCGTATGCCCTGTATGCGTTGTACCCACGAGGCGTTTTCTTCTAATGCCTGTTTGAAATGATCGGGGTGTGCGCAGTTAATCATGTAATAGGCCGGACCATTGTTGGTGGCTTGGTCTACGCATTCAATGGCTTGTTGCAGTGTCATGCCGTTAGGGAGATGACCATCTGTTTCTGTGGTGAAGGAGATAACAACAGGGATGTTGCAAGCCTGCGCTGCTTTGGTGATGCCAATTGCCTCTTCAGGATATGTCATGGTGAGAGCGGTAATAAAATCAGCACCACTATCAGCAAAGGTTTCAATTTGCGCGCGATGATATTCTGCTGCTGAGCTGACGCTTAGCGTATCACCAATCTGATAGCTGTCTCCTTGTGGTCCAATGCAACCGCTGATGAGAAATGGGCTGCCAGGCATTTCGTACTGTTGTTTGATCTCTTTTAATAGCTCAACGGATTCCCTGTTGGCGTTCGCTAACTGTTCACTGTTGTAACCAATCTTTTCTCCCCACCCCTGGCTGGCGCGCCAGGTAGGTGTTTCCAGAATAAAGCCGGTATGTGTGTTGACGGCGATAGCTGCGTAGGTTTCATAATATTTTTTTAGGCTTTCGCGCCCTGTTTTGTCTTTGAGTAGATCAAAGGCCGCGAAGTAGGGCAGGTCGTAACCTTCATGAAAGATGAGTGTGGTTTCAATGCCGCCGTCTGTTAGAAAGAGTTGGCCATTGGTTTGTGGTAGCGTGTTGTTTTGTGTTTGCATGATTTTTTCTCCTGTTTTTGGTCGTTGTGTAAGCAACGTTGTGCTGATATTGAAAGTGTATAATCGGGGTGCTGATAAAGCAGTGGACCAGCGGTATGGAAAACAGGAATTGTTTTTTGTTTTCTAAATCAGGTGGATAGCGTGTTTGTACGGTGTGTGGTTTTGCGCGATGAGTGGTATGAGGTGCTTTACTGTACCTGCGGTATAGTTAACTCATCTTAAATGAGGGGGAAGGGGTAGGTGAGCCGAGCAAATAGTAGTCGTGATCGTATTCTGCAATGTGCAGAGTCTATTATCTTGAATCGTGGTTTCTCGGCCACGTCCATTGAAGACATCATCGAAAAAGCGGCGATTACTAAGGGTGGTTTTTTCTATCACTTTGATAGTAAGGCGAGTTTGGCGCGAGCGTTGGTAGAGCGCTATCTGCTACAGGACGATGAGTTTTTTAATGGCCTGTTTGCTCAAGCGGCAGAGCTGAGTGAAGACCCATTGCATCAGCTGTTAATTTTTTTAAAGCTGTTTTCAGACGCCATGTCTGCCCTTGAAACAACACATCCCGGTTGTCTTGTGGTGAGCTTTACTTATGAAAACCATCAGTTTGAAGATGAGATACGCGAGTTAATTCAGCAGGGCTTGTTAAGCTGGCGCAAGATGATCTCTTCGCGTTTGGAGCAGGTCTGCGACAAGTATGAAATGAAAGGCGATGCATCAATTGAAGCGCTGGCAGATATGTTTATCTCCAGTATCGAGGGTGGCATTATCCTCTCGCGAGCATTTCAGGATAATCAGCTGCTGGTGAACCAGGTGCTCGCATACCGCAACTATTTGCGTCTGTTATTTGATGCGTGATTTGCGGCAATACTTATTGTTTGCTTGTTAAATGAAACGGCCGCTCTATTAATTAGAGTGGCCGTTTTTGTGTGACAGCTTGAGAGGGACTATTGGGTCACGGTTGTTGTTTTAACAGTGTTTGTACCAAACTCGTCTGTCATTGTCGTAGTTACTGTCGTAGAGCCACTGAAGCTTGCGCCTGGGTAAAACTCAATACGGCCTTTGGCCTCGTTAACCACAACGCTACCTTGTGATGCGCTAACGGATGATGCAATGGATACAGAGCCATCAGGATCATAGGCTTCATACGCAATGTCAGCACGTGTGGGTACGGTGAGTGAGATGGCTTGGTCATCAAAGGTGACTGTTTCGATGCCTTCCACTGTTAGTGACACACTGCTGCCAGAGGTGATGCTGTAGATGCCGTTACCTATGTTGGTTACGGTGTAGTTGGCGTAGTTACCATTTAGGACAAGCTCATCATCGCCAGAACTACCATCAATGTTTTGGATGAGTGAGTTTTTGGTGGTGTGGCGTGTGATGATATCGTTGCCACCGCCCAGGTTGTAGGTGATGCCACTGCCAGCATACAAATCAACCAGGTCGTGGCCGTTGCCAGCATTGATCACAATGTTCTGGCTCTGGTAGAGATCATCGGGTTGGGTGATGTAGTCATCACCATCGCCAGCGTTAACGGTGTAGTTGTTGCAGATGGAGCCGGTCACAATCTTATCGTTACCGCCACCGGCATTAACGGTGTGACCATTGCTGTATAGCATGTTGATTTGGTCATGCCCGTCACCGGTGTCGACAACTTTCATATTGCCGCTGTTCATGTTGATTTTGTCTTTGTTGCTGGTGCCGGTGATGTATTCATTATCGGCGCCCCAACTACCATTGATGTAGTTATCAAAACCGTAGACTTGTGTGTATGACGAACTGCCGCTGCTACTGCTGATGCTCGCTGTGGCATCGATATTGAAAACAGCAGCGTCGTCTGTGCCGATAACGGTAATATTGATATCTTTGCTGCCACCGGCAGAAGGTGAGACGGTGAAGGCTTCCGTGATGATGCTGCCTTGTGCCAGATAATCCAGCGCGGAGTCTGCGGTGAATGTCCAGCTGCCTGATGAGCTGATTGTCAGTTCACCATAGGTGCCGGAGATGGTTTCTGCCGTGTAAGAGCCAGATAATGTCTCTGATGCCGTTAGCGCACTATTGGTCTCTACAAGTATCGCGTAGTCATCATTTACATTGTTGCTACTTAGGCTGCCAGTGACAGTCACCGTAGATGTCGCTGAATCAATTACATTGCCCCCCGAGTTAAGTTTGATAGTCACAACCGCTGTGCCCGTGAAGTTGGTGGCGGGTTTAAAGATAACTACGCCAGATATGTCGTCAACGACCACAGTGCCTTTTGATGCGCTAACCGAGGCTGTGACTGTTTCACCACCAGAAGCATCGCTAATGCTGAATGGAATCAGTGCAGCGCTGTTGTTGGCGATATACATATTGCCATCGTCAAAGGCGAGTTTTTCTATGCTTTTAACTTCAATGGAGACGTTGGAACCTTTTGTAATGGCATACGTGCCGTTGCGATTATCTGCAACGGTATAGCTAGAGCGGTTGCCGATAAGTTGAAATTCATCGTTGCCCGCACCGCCATCTGCTTTTTGTTGAACCGTGTTTTCGTCCTCATCGCGGATGAGGATGTCATTGCCATCGCCAAGGTTGTACGCGTTAGCCGTGCCGAATAGAACATCGACGATATCATGTCCATCGTCAGCATTAACTGTGGCGCCGTTTACGTCAAACAGGTAAGAGGGGCGTTCAAGCGAGTCGTCGCCATCACCTGCATTGATGATAAATTGCTGGGCATAAAACCCCATCAGTACGCGGTCGTTGCCGGCACCGGTGTTTACAACATGGCCTTTGTCATAATAAACAGCGACTTGATCTACACCATCGCCAGTATCAACAAACTTGGAGTCGCCACTGTTTACGTTCACCTTGTCGCGATTGCTGGTGCCAATCAGTTGTTCGAAGTCGGCTCCCCAGGCCCCATTTATATAGTTATCCCAGTTGTAGTTGACCGAGAACGATGACGTGCCGTTATCGACAGCGATAGCGCTTTTATATGCGGTTGCTGTGGGTTGTACGTTAATGCTTGCTGCGAAGGCTGTTGGAACAATGAGTGATGAGGTTAATCCGAATATGGATGATGCCAGGATTGGTGAAGTAACGCGTTTACTATTCATATATCCCCTTTAAAACATTGAGTGTTTGAAATTACGTTAACGATGGCCCATCCATTGCCGCGTGTATCAGAATTGTGCGCAATGCCCCCTTGGCCTTTGTTAGTTAACACGGTGTTGATGGTGTTATTAACTGCGTTAACGGGTTGGTAGCGGGTG
>JBNKYV010000178.1:0-11348 GCA_050301075.1 Gammaproteobacteria bacterium | reverse complement strand
ACGTCATTTCCTTATGTGACTTTGTCACAGATAAAGGATGAAACGGTTGCTCTAATCAACATCATTAACACGTTTTAAAAGATGTTATTTCACGGTGATGGAAATACTGTGAACTGAACTAATCAAGGCAAGGAGGCTTATTTAATGATTAGTATCGGAGCGGATCAACCGGGCTCTGTATCTCTTATTTTCGACACTCGTCGATCGATAATTTTCATTACATAAATCCATGGTCTTATCGTTTATTCATTACGAATAAGGGTGTCGGCCATTTTGTATTTGTCTCGGCGTATATGCGCAAGCGATGTCAGTGCGTTCAGGTATTTAAAAGCTGCCTGGATGCACTGGTGATTATGTTGATCTGAGTTTTTATAACAAAGGAGGTGCAACGAAATTAGATAAAAATAATATACGGATGTATTTATTAATAACTGTTTATGTTTGCTTTGCCCGTACTTCGAATAGGGTGAAGTTTGAACTGCAATATTCGACGGACGATGAATATTGCATGTTGGGGTTATGTAATGCAGTGGCTAGCTTTGTTGAATCTAGGTTGACAGCTTGCGCTGCAAAAAATTTAAATTAGGGGGTTTAATGAAACTTTTTAAGAACGTGAGTCTTGCCGCTAGTGTAGCTGCGGTATTTTCTGCTACGACTTCTGTTGTATGGGCGCAAGAGGGGAATGTTGATCCGGGTACAACAATAATTTCAACAACACGTACCATCCAGGTAGCGTTTAGTCCCGTATGTTACGGCCCAGCAATTGCTGCACAGAGCGAAAGTGTCGGTTGGGCCGGTTGGTGGGGATTGTATGCAGAAGCTATGGCGCAGGCCGGGACTGATACTACAGGTTTGCTGAGCAATCTATCTACAGTGGTTTCTGCTGACGTTACATTCGAAGTACTCAAGCGTGGCAACAATGGCGCAACACAAGAAGTCACTTTAGACGCATCGATCAATAGTACCAAAATGGGGGTCTTTAAAGCGGCAGGTGGTGGCACTGGTGATGGCGCCAGCATGTTGGCTGATTATTATGGGGCTGAACCATTCTCAGTACTGTATGCCTCAAGTATGGGGTATGGCAGTGTTGAGTCCTCCGGTGAGCTTCAGCATGAGATCAGTGATGCGACCTATGTAAAAGGGGCCAATCTGAGTGAGGTGAATGCCTTGCTGAAGTTTAAAGCGAGTTCTCTAGGCTTTGATAATTTTCTTACGCTGGCACAAGGATATACCTATGCGACTTATCAAGAAAACGTAGGCTTTGAAGGGGACGCCTACAGTGAACATTGGTCTGAGGCATTTGCCCGGGCTATTTCTCTCTCAAACGTAAATTTGGAAGTTAATGCAAGTTACCACAGAAGCTATGACGCTGAGTCTGGCCAGGTGGTGGATGCAATCGTCGTTGATAACGTTTCTGCTTGGCTGGATTGTGGCGCAGGTGGTCATGCCATTGCCGGTGATTGGGCAGAAGTGGATATCAATGGATATAACGGCGGCATCATTCTTTTCTAATTTCTGCCAGCTTATTAACTTGTATTTATTACACCGCATAGGTGTGTAAACCTGTGATAAAGGACTTCCAAATGAAATTTTTAAATCAAACAGTGATTGCTGCAAGTATTGCAGCCGCATTTTCTTCAGCCAGTAGCTTCGTGTTGGCAGGAGAAGTGATTGAGGCTCCTGGTACTACCACCATATCGACTGCTCAGACAATTGGTGTTGTATTTGATGCGACTTGTTATGAGCAAGCAATTATTGAGCAAGAAGGCGATGCGTATATTTTGTTCAGTAGTTACGATGTGGGTTCAGATGTTAGTGTTGGTCGAACTGTGTTGAGTGCTCTATCGGGGCAAATTTCAGCCGATTTAAGATTTGATGTGACAAAGCGTGGCCTTAATGGTGCAGTTCAGGAGATCAATCTTGATGCGTCCATTGATAGTGCGAGTCTAACCCTTTATGGCGCATCCGCTGCTTCTGAAGGAACTGCCTTTGTTGTTGCGGATGGATATAGTAGTGAAGATCCAAATGCCATTGCGTGGGCCAATAGCCGTAGCATCAATGTAGGTTATGGTTCTAGCGAGGCAGGGCAAAGTATTAGCACTTCAAAAACGGCTAAAGGCATGAACATTACTGAATTCAGTTCATCCACGACGTTCGAAGCCTCTTCGTTTAATGTGACAGACTCTTTGGGGTTGAGCTCAGTGTTGGAATATGCTTTTCATGAGGCAAGGCTAGATATGTCTGGCGTAGCCGAAGGGTTCATGCTGGCATTCTCTAATGCCCTTGCTGAATCTGAGGTGAGTCTCAAAGTAAGAGCCAGCTATCAAAAAGGTAGCGAAATAGAGACGGTTGTTATCGAAGATGTAATAGCCTCGGTGGCATGTGGTACGAATGGGGAGGGGTATGCGGGTGCCTATGCCGACGCTTATTTTACTTATTAGTAATACAGCGTAAATTTATAACTAGCCCTGGCAATTGCCGGGGCTTTTTTATGGTCTTATCATTTAACCTCTGCAGCTGTCTTCTACCATTACGGGGTAAAAAAATACTCATAGCACTTTTTAAAGTGCAGATGCCAAGAGATTTTCTTGGGCAGTGGTTCAGCTAACGGCTTGCTGTTGAGTGGGCGATGTGAATGTCCACTGATGCAATGCGCGTAAGCGTGAGCTTTTTTTACGTTGATGGGCCTGCATGCGCGTTAGGATGTCGTTTAAAACAGCGAGCGTTTCAAGGATGTAAGGTCCTTTGTTTAGCATGACGCATTCTGCGCGTACGCTCATCGCAGCATCCGTGACTTCAGGGCGTGAGCGAATGCCCTCTTTGGCCAGTGTTTCCAATACTTGTGTCGCCCATACGACAGGGACATGAGCGGCCTCGCAAAGCCATAAGATCTCTTCCTGAATTTCTGCCATGCGTACACTGCCAAGTTCAATGGCTAGATCGCCACGCGCGATCATGATGCCGAAGGGTTGTGTATCCAAAGCACTGAGAATGATTTCCGGGAGATTTTTGACGGCTTTGTGTGTTTCTATTTTGGCGATAACGGGAAAGCGTTCGGCATTTCGTTTTTTCAATTCTGATAATAGTTTCTGCATATCATCGTGGCTTTGTACAAACGAGTAAGCAACGATATCGGCGTGTTCACAAACGAAATCCAGATCTTGAAGGTCTTTGTCGGTGAGTGCCGGCAATTTCAATTCAGTGTCAGGAAAATTAACGCCTTTATCTTCGCGAATTAGAGCTCCTTTGCTGCGCACGTGTTCAATTTTGAGCAATACCCCTTGCACGCTGACAGATTCGATAATGGCGCCAATTTTTCCATCGTCGATCCAGGCCGTTGCACCGGGTGATAGCGTAGGGAGTATCTCGCTGTGTGAAATACCAATATGGGCTGGTTCCAACTGTTTTCCCTCTTTGTCAGTTACTGAGGGGGCGCCAGGTATGTTGTCCGATGTTAATAGCAGTGAGTCGCCTTTATATACCCTGATTTTTGCGGCTAGAGTTTTGAAACCAAGAATAGGGATATCCACCTGATGTTTAGGTGTCTTTTTCTTGCCTTTATGGCGCCATTGAAATTTTGTTTGGTCTGAAAGGTAAGCGTTTTGCCAACAACGCCCCAATACAAATCCTTGCTCGTCTTTAGAGGTGATTTCCAGGTGGCGATGTTTTCCTCTAAGATCAACAAAGTTGAGTCGATCACCGATGTCCAGGTCTGAATGAATATCATCGTCAATAGCCAATTGGAAATGCTGTGATTGGGTGGCGCTGTTAAACTTTTGGTTCGGTAGAAGTTGGATAAACCCCGGTTCTTTTACATTGCCTAACTCATCTCTTTTAATTTTTAGGTGGTATACCTTGGGGCCTGGTTCAATACTGCCTGTGCGTATTTTCTGACCTGCCAGGTCCATCATGATGCGGCACTCTTTACCACTCTCTTCAGAGGCTCGACGTACATGATTAATCATGGCTGCCCAGGTATTCTGGTCATCATGTGCACAATTAATGCGTGCGCAGTTCATGCCGTTGTTAATCAGTTCTTGAATGAGTTCGTAATCGTGGGCTGCTGTGTTGGGCAGTGTGACCATCACATGAACGCCTCGCTCTTCAGGTATATTGCCAAACAGCCGTTCGTTGTTGTGCTTGAGATGTAAACGTCCTATAGAGCTGCTAACCACTTGATCCTCATTGAGGATGCATAGTGGTGGGGTATCGTTTAGCACCCAGCAGAGGAGATTAATAATCCGATTTAAGTTATCTACTATCCCGGCTTCGCCATTACCAAGAGATGATAATCCCAGGCTGGTTAATTGATCCTGTAATACTCTTAAGTCATAACCACGCAATGCCAAATATTGGGCAAGATTAACCGCGCTGTCGGGATGGTCCGTTTTATCTGTACCTGTGTAATTTAATAGGCGTGCTTGTGCTTGCTGCATGACTTCCTGACGAAGCTTTAGCAAGTGATCTAGTAGTTGGCGTAGCGCCCCTTGATTGATAGGTGTGATTTGCTGACTCATGGCAGCAGTTTGATAAGTATGTGTTGCGAATTGATTACAGGTTTATGTGCATTAAGTTTATATGGCAGCCAAGGGTAGTATGGCTGTGAACAGTGACAAATAGTGTTTGAGTGTCTACCTGCTTTGAGCCATTATTCGTTATATGAATGTTCTTGTGATTAATGCAGGTAGTTCTTCGATTAAATACCAGCTTGTTCAGGTTGAGGCGGAGTATAAGCCTATACTGAATGGCTTGATCGAGCATGTGTGTGAGGTTTGCGCAGCGATTCATCATTGGTCATCTGGGGCAGCGGAAAGCGGTGTTCAGGAAATAGGTATTTCGGATCACTGTGAGGCATTTGAAACACTTTTTTCGTGGTTGGTCAGTCGCTATCAGATTGATGTCGTTGCTCATCGTGTTGTTCACGGGGGAGCGGATTTTAGTGAGCCCGTTGTGATAACAGATATGGTTTTGCAGCAGTTACATAAAACGATCCCTTTGGCACCGCTACATAATCCAGCAGGCATCGATGGTATTACGTTGGCACAAAAATATTTTCCTGGCCTGCCGCAGGTAGCGGTATTCGATACTGCGTTTCACCATACGTTACCTGAATATGCTTATCGGTATGCTGTGCCCGATCGTTTTTTCCGAGACTATGGCGTTAGACGCTATGGTTTTCATGGTACATCCCATGGTTATTTAGCCAAGCGAGCAGCGGATAATCTTCGGCGTCCGGTGGACGCTCTTAAGTTGATTACATTGCATTTAGGTAATGGCGCCAGTATTGCAGCGATTGATCATGGACGTTGCGTAGATACCTCTATGGGAATGACTCCCACAGCAGGGTTAATGATGGGGACTCGCTGTGGGGATTTAGATCCAGGGGCAATACTTGCGCTGTTAGACCAAGGTGTGGGGGAAAGTGAGCTGGAACAGATGCTCAATCATCAGAGTGGTCTAAAAGGGGTGTGCGGTGAAAACGACATGCGCACGATTGAGGCGGCTGCGGCACAAGGTGATACCCGGGCGCAGCTGGCGATCGATATGTTTTGTTACAGCATTCGAAAATATATTGGTGCCTATTATGCTGTGCTGGGTGGATTGGATGCATTGATCTTTAGTGGCGGCATTGGTGAACATAGCGCGTTGATTCGGAAAACAATTTGTGGTGCGCTGTCATGCTTTCATCTGGAGTTAGATGAAAATCAGAATATAAACGCTTTCGAATGCGCAACACAGATTCAGAGTTCGCAGTCGAAGGTTGTTATTTTAGTTGTACCCTCAGATGAGGAACGCGAGATTGCTGAGCAGGCTACTGAATTGCTGAGGAGCAGTCGTTGATATGCTTCTGCACTTTCTTGATTTAATCAGCTCATAATTCGAGCAATAGTTGAATAATTAACTAAACTTACACAAAACTGCCATATAGAAGGCTTATTTTTGGATGGCGGTAGATTCGCAATTTTGCATCCACAGGAGCAATACATGAACGCGGTTATCCATCCCACAAGCGAGTGTGACTATCAACTCTCTCCAGATCTTATGCAGGCGATGGACGCCTATTGGCGTGCAGCAAACTATTTGTCAGTTGGACAAATTTATCTGCTTGATAATCCGTTGTTGCAGCGGCCGTTGACACAGGAACATGTTAAGCCGCGTCTGTTAGGGCATTGGGGGACCACGCCCGGGTTAAACTTTATTTATGTTCACCTAAATCGCCTGATTAAAGAGAGGGATTTAAACGTAATTTATATTGCGGGCCCTGGTCATGGTGGGCCTGCATTGGTAGCAAATACCTGGTTGGAAGGTACGTACAGCGAATATTACCCGGATGTCTCTCAAGATGCCTTGGGTTTAAAACGGTTGTTCAAGCAGTTCTCATTTCCTGGCGGTATTCCCAGTCATGTTGCGCCGGAAACACCTGGCTCTATTCATGAAGGCGGTGAGCTGGGGTATGCGTTGTCGCATGCTTATGGCGCTGCTTTTGATAACCCTGATTTGCTCGTTGCCTGTGTGGTGGGTGATGGTGAGGCCGAGACAGGCCCGCTGGCGACTGCCTGGCACTCCAATAAGTTTCTTAATCCAAAGACCGATGGTGCGGTATTACCAATATTGCATTTGAACGGTTACAAGATTGCCAATCCTACTGTGCTTTCGCGAATTCCTCCTGAGGAATTAGAAAGCTTGTTTATCGGTTACGGGTATCAGCCTTACTTTGTTGAAGGTTCTGATCCGCAAGAGATGCATCAAAAAATGGCTGCGACATTGGAACGGTGCACGGCGGAAATTCAGCGTATACAACACGCTGCGCGAGAGCAGGGTGAGCAGGAGCGCCCACGGTGGCCAATGATTATTCTGCGTTCACCAAAGGGGTGGACGGGACCAAAAGAGGTGGATGGTAAGAAGACTGAAGACTTCTGGCGTTCTCACCAGGTGCCCTTTGCTGCAGTTAGGGAAAATTCGGAACATCTACAGTTGTTAGAGCAATGGCTGCAAAGTTATCGCCCTGACGAACTGTTTACCGAAGAGGGTGGTTTGCAACCTGAGCTGAAAGCGCTGGCGCCAGTGGGTGAGAAGCGTATGGGGGCTAACCCTCATGCCAACGGCGGCAAACTTTTATGTAAGTTGCGCCTGCCAGATTTCAGTGCCTATGCAGTGAGCCTCGATAAAAGAGGCGAAACGGTAGCTGAGGCAACGCGCATGCAAGGACAATTTCTACGCGATGTGATGAAGGCCAATATGGCGTCGCATAACTTTCGTCTCTTCGGCCCTGATGAAACAGCCTCAAACCGTTGGGGTAATGTGTTTGAAGTGACAAACAGAGCGTGGATGGAGTCGACAATAGCGGATGATGATCATCTGTCGCCGGATGGGCGTATCATGGAGATTCTCTCTGAGCATACCTGTCAGGGATGGCTGGAAGGCTATCTATTGACTGGACGTCATGGTTTCTTCAACTGTTATGAGGCCTTTATTCATATCATTGATTCCATGTTCAACCAGCATGCAAAGTGGTTGAAGACGACTAAAGAGATTGAGTGGCGTCGCCCGGTTGCCTCATTAAATTATCTGCTTTCTTCCCACGTATGGCGGCAGGATCATAACGGCTTTTCACATCAGGACCCCGGGTTTATCGATCATGTTGTGAACAAGAAGTCAGATATCGTACGCGTTTATCTCCCGCCGGATGCAAATACACTTTTATCCGTGACTGACCATTGTCTACGCAGTCGCAATCAGATCAATGTGATTGTGGCCGGCAAGCAACCCTCCCCACAATGGCTAAGTATGGATGAGGCCATTAAGCACTGTACGAGTGGTATTGGCATCTGGGATTGGGCGTCGAATGACGACGATGGTGATCCGGATGTTGTGATGGCTTGCGCGGGTGACGTACCAACGCTAGAGACGCTGGCTGCTGTGAGCATTTTGCGTGAACAGATTCCAGATCTGAAGATACGTGTTGTAAATGTTGTGGATCTAATGACGCTACAACCAAGAGAGGAACATCCACACGGTTTACCCGATCGTCATTTCGATGACATTTTTACGACGGATAAACCAGTGATCTTTGCATATCACGGTTATCCCTGGTTGATCCATCGGCTTACCTATCGTCGCACCAATCATCACAATTTACATGTTCGTGGCTATAAGGAAGAGGGCACCACCTCGACGCCATTCGACATGGTCGTGATGAATGACCTGGATCGTTTTCACTTGGTTGCTGACGTTGTTGATCGTGTACCCCGTTTACGTCAGCGTGCAGCCTATGTGAAACAGTTTGTACGAGATCGTTTGATCGACCATAAACACTATACGCGCCAGTATGGCGAAGATATGCCCGAGATTCGAAACTGGGTATGGCCATACCGCTAGGTATATTTCTATGAATGCGATACCAGGCAATCAGTCCGGTCGATCCCATCTTGTGGGTGAAGATATTCGTACAGGAGCAAGTGCGGCTTCACTGAAAAAGGCGATCGTTGACAATCTGTTGTATTACCAGGGGCGTTTTCCTGAAGTGGCAACAGAGCAGGATTGGTTCATGGCGTTAGCGTATAGCGTGCGTGACCGCTTGTTAAAACGCTGGCTGTATAGTGAACGGACATATAAAGAGCGTGGCAGCCGTACTGTCTGTTATCTTTCTGCAGAGTTTCTGATTGGTCCCCAGCTGGGAAATAACCTGATCAATATGGGGCTATGGGATAACGTCAAATCTGCCTTGGAAGAGTTGGGGTTAGATCTTGCGGATCTGCTGGAGCAGGAAGAGGAGCCCGGTCTTGGAAATGGTGGTCTAGGGCGCTTGGCCGCCTGTTATCTCGATTCTCTGGCAACACAGCAGATACCTGCCATCGGGTACGGGCTGCGTTACGAATTTGGCATCTTCAATCAGACGATAGTGGATGGATGGCAGGTAGAGAAGACAGATAAATGGCTGCTAAACGGTAATCCCTGGGAGCTGCATCGCCATAAGATCGCTTTTGATATCAAGTTTGGTGGCCATACGGAAACCTATCAGGATAGTGAAGGCGTATTGCGCATTCGATGGTTGCCGGAAAAAGTCGTCAAGGGGGTCGCTTACGATACTCCTATTGTGGGTTACCAAGTAAACAACGCAAATTTGCTGCGCTTATGGAAGGCCGAAGCGCCTGAAGCATTTGATTTGAACGCATTCAACCACGGAAATCACTTCGGTGCTGTTATGCAAAAAACAGTGGCCGAGAACTTAACCAAAATTCTCTATCCTAATGATCACTTCGATAATGGAAAACGTCTGCGTCTTGAGCAGCAATATTTCCTTGTAAGCTGTTCATTGCAGGATATGCTACGTATCTATTTAAGTAATAACAGTGATCTCAGCCACTTTCACGAGAAATATGCGGCGCAACTTAATGATACCCATCCCGCACTGGCGATTCCTGAATTGATGCGTCTATTGATCGATGAACATCAGTTAAATTGGGATCAAGCCTGGGACATCACGCGTAAAACCTTTTCATATACAAATCACACCTTGTTGCCAGAAGCCATTGAGAGTTGGTCAGTGGAGTTGTTAAAAGCCCGTTTGCCTCGTCATATGGAGATTATCTTCGAGATCAATCAGCGCTTTCTCGACGAGGTGCGCGTTCACTATTGTGGTGACGAAAGTCAGCTGACTGAACTCTCTGTTATTGGTGAACGGGGTGATCAGCATGTGCGTATGGCGAATCTTTCCTGTGTCGGTTCGCACACGGTTAACGGCGTTGCCAAACTGCATACCGAGTTATTGAAAGAGGGAATGCTTAAGTCCTTCGATAGTTTATATCCAGAACAGATTATCAATATCACCAATGGTGTCACGCCACGCCGCTTCATGAAATTGGCTAATCCAGCGTTGGCCACGTTAATAAGCCAGCGTATAGGTGAGTCATGGATTAGTGATTTATCACATCTGAAAAAGTTGGAAGAATACGCAGGTGATAGTGATTTTCAGGAAAAATGGTCAGCAGTAAAGCTGAAGGCAAAGCAGCATTTGGCTGAGTTGATTCAGGTTCGCAGTCAAATCCAGATTGATCCCCACAGCTTGTTTAGTGTTCAGGTAAAACGGATTCATGAATACAAGCGCCAGCTGCTTAATTTGTTGCATGTCATTACGCTCTATAACCGGATTAAAGATAATCCCAGTTTTGAAATGGTGCCACGTACCTTTATCTTTTCAGGCAAGGCGGCACCCGGTTATACAATGGCCAAATTGATTGTCAAACTCATTAACTCAGTGGCAGATGTGATTGATCGTGACCCGGTGGTGAAAGATTATCTCAAGGTGTTTTTTCTTCCGAACTTTAATGTCAAAAATGCCCAGCATTTATATCCAGCAGCCGATCTGTCTGAGCAAATCTCTACAGCCGGGAAAGAGGCTTCGGGTACAGGTAATATGAAGCTTTCATTAAATGGTGCATTGACCATTGGTACGTTGGATGGAGCCAATGTTGAAATCCGCGATGCAGTCGGACACGAAAACTTTTTTCTGTTTGGTCATACCGAGCAAGAGCTGGCAGGGTTGCAGCAACAGGGCTATTTCGCTCGTCGTTATTATGAGCAAGATGAAGAGTTAAGAAGAGCAATCGATCTCATTAATACCGGTATTTTCTCGCATGGTGATCACGCATTGTTTAAGCCAATCACTGAAGCTCTCGTTAATACCGACCCATTTATGTTAATGGCGGACTACCGCAGTTATGTAGATTGCCAGCAGGTAGTTGAAAGGTGTTTTGTTGATTGCGCTACGTGGAATCAAATGTCGATTCTCAACGTGGCTCGCATGGGGTACTTTTCTTCCGATCGTGCCATTAGGGAGTATAGCGACAACGTATGGCACATCAATCCCGTTAGTGTCGATATTGGCTAAACGGATATCTATCAGGAAATGTCCACAGATTGGTAGGGATGGTAGTTGTTATGAGTAAGGAAATTCCAGATGATGGCGATGTTCTAAATGATGAGATTGAGTCACTGGCAAAACAGTGCGATATGCCCCGTGAAGATATACGCCATATCTACGAACATGAGTATAAGCAGCTAAACCTCCATAGCCGTGTGAAAGCATTTCTCCCGATTCTCTGTGCTAAACATGTCAAACAGACTGTGAGAAAGATTAAGCGCACAAGGCCAAAAGTCGTGGCTACTGAGGTGTAATGAGTTTCCTTGGTGGGTAAATAGTGAACTGATGATGCGCTTGTTGCTCACTTACTACAGTTAACATGCTGGAGTGAATGTCGAGACGCTGTGGGCATTCGCTATTCTGAATCTATTGGAAAGCATCTAGCTTTCCAAATGGTATGGAATTTTGTAATAAATTCTTAATA
>JBNKYV010000177.1:0-5290 GCA_050301075.1 Gammaproteobacteria bacterium | reverse complement strand
TTGTAATTGATGACGTTACGCGTTCAGGAAAAACTATTAAAAAAGTTAAGGACTATCTTGTTGAGTCGTATCCACAAAGTAAGATTACAACTATGGTATTGGTAACTGCATGTTCAAAACGACCTGTTTATTCCGAGCCTTGTGAATTCGTCGACTACTCTCCTTGGTACACATCCCATTCTGCAGTATCACTTCCTTGGAGTAAGGAGCCTGATGACACAATAAGCTCTGAAACTTACTTCAATGATCTCGAAATGGATCAAATATTATCTCGCCTCTTATCAGACAATAACACCTAACAATGGCAAGCTTCTCACTGTAGGTGATAGATGCCTCGACAGATTGAGCTGGTCAGTCGAGGCAAGTGGTCTTGTGTGAGAATTACAGATCGTAGTTTGTTAGCGTCTCAGCAGGCCTTTTATAAGGAACCCCTGCCTCTTCCTTAACCAATTTTGGTACTAAGTACCCGGGCAACTTCCGGCGAATCCCTTCCATCAGTTGTATGGCCTCGGCAAGGCCAACCTCAAAGTGGGCTGCGCCCTGAACTCTATCCAGCAGGTGCAGGTAGTAGGGCATTATATGGCTTTCGAACAAACCTTCACTTAAGTTGATCAATGCTTCTTCGCTGTCGTTCACGCCTCGCAATAGCACGGCCTGATTGAGTAGAGTGACGTGAGCATCATGCAGAGCCTTTAGCGCATTACGCACTTCATCATCTATTTCGTTTGCGTGATTGCAGTGGGCGACGAATACGATAGGTGTGTTAATGGATTTGATCGTGTTAATAAATACGTCATCAATTCGGCTGGGTAGGATGATCGGAAAGCGGCTATGGATGCGAATACGTTTTACGTGCTCAATGGCATCAATCTTTTGTAATAGATCACGCAGTGCGACGTCGTCCAGGGAAAGAGGGTCACCACCGCTGAGAATGACTTCGCTGATGCTGTTATCCGCTGTAATGACATCAACCAGTGCCTGCCATTGGGTGCGGCGAGTGGTGTGTTCTGAATACGGAAAATGGCGGCGGAAGCAGTAGCGGCAATGAATGCCGCAGGCTGCGGTGGTCATAACTAGTACGCGGCCATGATATTTCTGCAAAATACCGTGACCACTTACCGCATCGAGATCACCCACCGGGTCTTGGTTAAAGCCTTCCTGTATCTTCAGCTCTTCATCCAGTGGCAACACTTGGCGTAATAATGGGTCATGCCAGTCACCTTTTTGCATGCGCGCGACAAACGCTTGAGGCACGCGTAAAGGGAAGTCTGCCGCTGCTGCATGACTAACGCGATCAGCGGGAAGATCAAGTGCCGTCAGCAGTGCTTCAGGCGTTCTGATCGCCTGTGCCAGCTGTTGTTGCCAGTGAGTGGCGGGAATAATTGCTTGCGGGTGCTGTAACATCGCTCTTTTGTGGTTTAAAATGCCCGTTTTTCAGGCATCGTCTGGCATTGAATATGGCCGGGTGATTATAGCCCGGCAATAGCGTTGAATTAAACGAGGAAAATAATGGCGAGTTTCAGCACAAACGAATTCAGAAGCGGTTTGAAGATCATGATCGACGGCGACCCCTACGTCATCGTTGATAACGAGTTTGTAAAACCTGGCAAAGGCCAGGCATTCAATCGCGTTAAAATTCGTAACCTGAAATCCGGTCGCGTAGTTGAGCGTACCTACAAATCAGGCGAGAGTGTTGAAGCAGCAGACATCGTCGATACTGATATGCAGTATCTGTACAGCGATGGTGAGTTCTGGCACTTCATGGTGCAAGACACCTTCGAACAGTACGCAGCGCCTGAGTCTGCTGTTGTAGATGCAGCGAAGTGGATCAAAGGCGAAGAGACTTGTGTGGTAACACTGTGGAATGATTCTCCGCTGACGGTTACTCCACCTAACTTCGTTATTCTGACGGTAGCGGATACGGATCCTGGTGTACGTGGTGATACCTCTAGCGGTGGTTCTAAGCCTGCTACGCTGGAAACCGGTGCCGTTGTAAAAGTACCTTTGTTCATCGATATTGGTGACATTCTGAAGATCGACACACGTACTGGCGAGTATGTTTCTCGCGCCAAGGACGAATAGGTCGATTGAATCATTCACGTGATTGGCAGCCCAGCGCGCAAATAGAGAATTTACGTGAGCGCGCCCGAATCTTGTCTGAGATTCGGGCGTTTTTTCTTGCGCGCAATGTGCTGGAAGTGGATACGCCGCTGCTGAGTGCAGCAGCGTCGACGGATCCCTATCTGGATAGTTTCAAAACCCATTATCAAGGCCCGGGGGCGGCCAGGGGGCGTGAGTGTTATCTGCCTCCCTCTCCTGAATTTGCCATGAAGCGTTTGCTTGCTGCGGGCAGTGGCCCTATTTATCAGATCTGCAAATCATTCCGTAATGGTGAATCCGGTCGCCAGCATAATCCCGAGTTCACTATGCTGGAGTGGTATCGCCCCGACTTTTCTCATCACGATTTGATGGATGAGGTGCAGGCTCTGGTTGAGGCTGTGTTGGGTAATATTAATATTCAGCGCATCAGTTATCGCGAGCTGTTTTTACAGCACGTAGCCATCGACCCGTTTGCGACGGACATTGCTGCGCTAAGGAACTGCCTGGTATCACATGATGTGGTGCTGACCGGCTTTGAAGGCACTTTGGATGACTGGTTGAGTCTGGTTGTTACTCATGTCATTGAGCCGCAGCTAGACGCTACGTTTGTCTATGATTTTCCCGCCTCACAGGCCATGCTTGCCCGCGTGCGCAATGATTCACCACCTGTTGCAGAGCGTTTTGAGCTTTATGTAAAAGGCATGGAGTTGGCGAATGGGTTTCATGAATTGAGTGATGCGAGCGAGCAGCAGCGGCGTTTTCGCGCGGATTTGTCTGTGCGCCGTGCTCAGGGGTTGCCTAACGCCCCCATGGATGATGCATTGCTGGTTGCGTTAGAGTATGGCTTGCCTGATTGCGCCGGAGTAGCACTGGGGGTGGATCGTTTAATTATGCTGGCATTGGGTGTTGCCAGTATTGATGAGGTGATCGCTTTTCCTTTTTGCCGTGCCTGAATTGATGTCGAAAAGCTTTACATAACTTTATTAAAGACTTAGTTGCATTGTCGGGTATTTTGCTCTAAAAATATCATATATGCGTAACACTCTGAATTTATGAAGGTTTTACTGCATATAACATTTCCTTAATGTTAAGGCATGTAAGTTGCTTTACCTATTAATGATCCTTTAGGGTTAGAAAAAAATAATAATAGCGGGGTTGCGCGACGAGAACGGGGAGAAGATCGCGCAATATGTTTAAGGTATCTGCGAGCGAGGATATCTATGGAAAAAAGATGGGCAACCCGTACACTGGCCAACTTAAGTGTAGATCTGTTGTACAAAGATCTTGAGATGGTTAATTGCCGAACGCGGGATATAAGTTTAAATGGTGCGTATGTCGAAAATCTGCAAGTGCAGCCGATGGTCGATATGCCGATTGAGTTGGTTTTCAAGTTTGGTGAGATCGGTGATTACATTAAGTATCGAATTCCTGCCAAAGTGGTGAGAACTGATGGAGAAGGTATTGGCGTGATGTTCAAGAACGTGGATATCTCCTCATTCCGCTCTCTTCGAGAAGTACTACGACATAAAGACGTAGAGATAGAAGCATAGAACTCTCAGGAACAAGCCCAGGGAAGGGCCTGTTTCCTAACCATTCACAATATTTCCTTCAAGCACACGCTCTTCAGAACTATCCAGATAGTGACCTAGGCATTGGCCCATTTGTACCGACTGTTCCGGTGCTTTATCGTTAATCCACTGCATCTGTTTTTTACCGAATAACAGGATCACGGTAGACCCCATGTTGAAACGTCCCATCTCTTCGCCCTTGTTGAGGGTGATGTCGGGCAGGGTGTCATCGTTTTCGTAATCCCAGCGCTGAATAGAGCGGAACATCTTGTCGCCGAAGTTGCCGGTCCATACGGTTTCGATACCGGCTACGAAAATAGCGCCAACCAGTATCATCGCCATCGGTCCGTGCTCGGTTTCAAATACGGTAATCAAACGTTCGTTGCGTGCAAACAGGCTTGGGATAGCACGTGTGGTGCTAGGGCTAACACTGAATAGGCGGCCAGGTACGTAGACCATCTCTTTGAGTTTGCCTGTCACTGGCATGTGGATGCGGTGGTAGTCGCGCGGTGAAAGATAAATGGTAGAGAATTCGCCGCCCAGGAACTGGTCATGCAGATGCTTGTGTCCGCCCAGTAGCATTTCCAAATCATAATCGTGGCCCTTGGCTTGAAAAACGCGACCACCACGGATTTCACCATATTGGCTGATCGTGCCATCGACGGGGCAAGCAATGTTTTCATCACCCTCAACGATAGGACGCGCATCCTCGCGCAATTCACGCGTAAAAAAGCTATTGAAGTGCGGGTAGTGATCTTTGTCTTGATGCTTGGCCAGACTGATATCGATATTGTATTTTTTGCTGATGGTATTAATCAGAAAGTTTTTAAACGGCTCCCATTCAACACGCATCATGTAATACACCACGCGCGAAAGCAGGTGGTGAGGTAGTGGGTATTGAATCAGGGCCAAACATTTATCAAGCATCGATGCCATGGTGTTTAACTATCGCTTGTTTATCGTGGGGGCGTATCCTACCTTAAAAATGATAGTAATACAGTCAGAAAGCGCCAGAAAATGTTTGTGAAGAAAAGGTTTGTGAAATGAGTCGAGAACTCGAAAAGTTAGCCGCTCAATTGGGCGAGGTGCTGAGCAAAAACAAAATCATGATGGCTACGGCGGAGTCGTGCACCGGTGGTTGGATTGCGCAGGTGATTACTTCTGTGGCCGGTAGCTCTGTGTGGTTCGATCGTGGTTTTGTTACCTACAGCAATGAATCCAAGCAGGATATGCTGGGGGTGTGCCCTGAAACTCTGCGGGCGCATGGCGCTGTTAGTGAAGAGGTTGTGCGCGAGATGGTGGCAGGTGCGCTAGAAAATAGCCGTGCGGAAATTGCCGTTGCCGTGAGTGGGGTCGCGGGCCCGGGGGGCGGTAGCGAAGAAAAACCTCTGGGTACGGTATGGTTGGCCTGGCAATTGGATGGTGGGAGTGTGTTGACCAAGCGCATGCTTTTCTCGGGCGATCGAACCCAAGTGCGCGAGCAAACCGTATTGTTGGCTCTGCAAGGTGCAATTGAACTGGTTCAATGAGTGCAACGCAACGTCTGTTTCTTGCTCTCTGGCCTGAGGCGGCTGATCAGCAGTGCTGGGCTGAAATCGCTAAAGAGTGGTTGCCCCAAGGTT
>JBNKYV010000176.1:0-3615 GCA_050301075.1 Gammaproteobacteria bacterium | reverse complement strand
CATCGACCAGCATATAGCGAAGAGAGAAAGGCTGGGCCATACGAACAATTGTGTCGTATACCGCTGAGTCACCGTGCGGATGGTATTTACCGATAACATCCCCGACCACACGGGCAGATTTCTTGTAGGGTTTGTTCCAGTCGTTACCCAGCTCGCTCATTGCGTAAAGCACACGTCGATGAACCGGTTTTAAACCATCGCGAACGTCCGGCAGTGCACGCCCGACGATAACGCTCATTGCGTACTCCATGTACGACTGTTTCATCTCCTCTTCGATGGTAATCGGGAGGACTTCGTGAGCAAATTCAGCCATGAATTATCAGGTGCCTTTCTAACTTGAAAACTTCTGATTCAGCGCCCCGCTTATTCCCCAATGACGCGGGCCGCAAACCCCAATATATTAAGAGGAAAATAGTAGCATAACCTGACTCCAAACCGCATCTTTTTATGCGTCTGGAGCCAGGCCTAATGTTGCGCTAACTACCCATCATGGCAGTCATTTTTTCACGCGTAGGGTTAAGAACCACCCCTTTTTCGGTGACGATGGCATCCACCAGCTCCGCCGGGGTAACATCAAACGAAGGATTCCAGGCGTGGGCCGCCTCTGGAGCAATGCGTTTGCCGGCCAGTGTCAGCACCTCTTCCTCTGCACGCTCTTCGATTGGGATGTCATCACCGCAAGCGATATTCATATCAACAGTAGAGGTTGGGGCCACCACCATGACCTTCACGCCATGGTGACGAGCCGCCACCGCCAACGAATAGGTGCCGATCTTGTTAGCAACGTCGCCGTTAGCAGCAATGCGGTCTGAGCCAACAATCACCCACTTAACCTTGCCCTGCTTCATGGCAGTTGCTGCCGCACCCTCAGCGATCAGAGTAACAGGGATATTCTCTTCCACCATCTCCCAGGCCGTCAGGCGGGCGCCCTGCAACCAGGGACGAGTCTCGTCGGCAAATACATGCTCAACGCTGCCTTTAGCGTATGCCGCACGGATAACACCGAGCGCAGTACCAAAACCGCCTGTCGCAAGCGCGCCGGCGTTACAGTGGGTCAATACCGCACAAGGGCCTTCAATCAGCTCGGCACCCAGTTCACCCATGCGATGATTAGCCGCAATATCTTCATCATGGATACGATAGGCTTCTGCCAACAGCGCCTCTACCGGATCGCCTTCAACCTCAGCCACTTTTGCTTTCATCACATCCAGCGCCCAAAACAGATTAACCGCAGTGGGGCGAGAGTTCGCCAGCACATCAAAATCCTGCTCAATATCCTGCTTCCAGCTATCAGAGGATGCCGCATAGCGATCGCGGGCAGCCAGAACAACCCCAAATGCGGCACTGATACCGATAGCAGGAGCACCACGCACGACCATATCCCGGATAGCCTGAGCTACGCCGATTGCATCTTTTAATACCACCCACTGACTGATTCGGGGCAGCAGACGCTGATCCAACAGTCTTAAACCTTCATCTGACCACTCAATTGCGCGAATTTTATCGTGATTACTAAGCGACATTACGGAAATCACTCCCTAACAAATTCTTTATATTTATTGTTTAAGTAATTGTTTTTATGTAAAAACAACCCTTTCACCCTCCGCTCCGATAAATTCAAGAGCTGGAGCACCCGGAAAAAGCGGCATCATACCGGGTTATTCAGCTTCTCCCAAGTACCGGCAACAAAGAGCCCATAGAGTTACAGAAACGGCAAAAGCTTGCCGATAAAGCTTTTATAGATGTTGCGAAAGTAGTTTCGGGGTTGGAGATGTTGAAGCATTCGAGATCTTTATCAAGACTAATGAACGCGTTGCTGAGCACGGCATTGATTGCTATGCCCGCGAGTTCTATTGCCGACAACACACCCGACCTATGGGGCGATGCCACCCCACCACCTGTCACGTTAACCATCGACAATAACTATCCAACTGACAAAGCCGTGCGCTTCGTGCAACTGGCACCGATATTCTTTTTCTACGACGAGACAGAACTTAACTACGAAAATCAGCGGGCACTAGACGCGGCCTTTTCCTATATCAATAACACCAAAGATGTCAGACGCATCATAATCGAGGGCCACTCTGATTCACGCGGCACCTATGGCTATAACGATAAGTTAGCGTCCGATCGCACAGAGGCGGTGCGAGACTACCTGACAGTCAAAGGGCTAGACCCTAACCTGATGAATACCACGGGCCACGGCAAACGCGCATCACAGGACATTAACTGGACTCCGCTAGGGCGCGAGCGCAATCGTAAAGTCGATATTTTTGTCGTCCATCTAGTCGACTAACCCTTCCAAGCAAATTTGACTTAGGCGTTTGCAAAACGTCGCTTCGCGCTATACTTCAGTTCCATTTTGTACACGGTAAAGGAATACAATGGAACAGGTTGATACGCTAATCAACGCGCGTTGGATAATCCCCGTCAATCCAAGCAATGTTGTTTACGACCACCACTCTATCGCCATCAAAGCAGGGCGTATTGTCGATATTCTGCCCATCGATGCGGCCGCTCAAAAGTATCAGGGCAACGTCACCCTGAATCTTGACCACCACGCCATCACCCCCGGGTTGATTAACACCCACACTCACGTTGCTATGTCTTTGTTTCGCGGGTTGGCTGACGATTTACCGTTGATGGAGTGGCTGAATGATCACATCTGGCCCGCTGAAGGCAAATGGATCAGCCCCGAGTTCGTTCACGACGGTACACGCCTAGCGATTGCCGAAATGCTGCGTGGTGGCACCACCTGTTTCAACGATATGTATTTCTTTCCCGACGAGACCGCGCGTGCGGCAGCTGAAGCGCACATGCGCGCCACCGTCGGCATGATTCTCATCGACTTCCCAACCGTTTGGGCTAGCAATGCAGATGAATACATCTCCAAAGGCCTGAAACTACACGATGAGTATCGCAACCATCCGCTCATTAACACTGCATTTGCACCGCATGCGCCCTACACGGTTTCGAACGCCCCATTGGAAAAGATCAAGATGCTTTCCGAAGAGCTGGAAGCACCTGTTCACATGCACATCCACGAAACCGCACACGAAGTGGAAGAGAGCCAGCAACAACATGGCGTACGTCCATTGGCCCGCCTTAATGAACTGGGATTACTCTCCCCTAGCCTGATGGCCGTCCATATGACGCAACTCACCGATGAGGAGATTACACAACTGGCCAACACCGGTGTAAGCGTCATCCACTGCCCGGAATCCAACCTCAAACTGGCCAGCGGCTTCAGCCCAATCGCCAAGCTAATCGCGGCTGGCGTAAATGTCGCCCTGGGCACTGACGGTGCAGCCAGCAATAACGACCTGGATATGTTCGGCGAGATGCGCACCGCCGCCCTCATCGCTAAAGCGGTCGCCAGTGATGCGGCGGCCGTACCTGCCGCCACAGCGTTGCAAATGGCCACATTGAATGGTGCCAAGGCTTTAGGGATTGATGACGAAACCGGTTCGATTGAGGTTGGCAAAGCCGCCGATATCATCGCGGTAGATTTGGGCAAACTGGAAAGCCAACCGGTTTATCACCCCATCTCACAACTGGTCTACGCGACCGGGCGCGACAAAGTAACAGACGTGTGGGTGGCCGGTAAGCACTTGG
>JBNKYV010000175.1:0-7281 GCA_050301075.1 Gammaproteobacteria bacterium | reverse complement strand
AAATATTATTCAGCCAACGCAGATACTGCACAGGAGCGGGCTGATCCAGGCCATAAATGCGATTGTAATACTCCTCCATCGCCGCCTTTGCCTCAGGATCAAGGTTCTGCCCTTCAACCAGCGCCTGTGCACTGATACCACCGGGCGCAGCGGCCATAACACTGAAAACGACGAGGGTTATCCCGAGCAGAGTCGGAATCATCAACAACAAACGGCGTAAAATATAAGTCGTCATTACGGAGCGTCAGCTATTTTTTATTGACCGTATTTCTGCTCGGCCGCAGGCACATAATTCTCAACAGGCGTAAAACTCTGATTCAAGCCGACGTTTGTGATCTGCAAGTTCTTGAAGCGATCATCAATAAACACTAGCGACTTGCTGCGCATCAAGAACGTGTATGGCTGATCTTCATATAAGATGTTTTCCGCTGCCTGCCACAACTTCATTCGCGCTTTTTCATCAACTGTAGCGCGCGCGTTATCGATGAGCTTATCAAGCTCTTCATTCTTATAACCGGTAAAGTTGTCACCGCCTTCTAGCAGTTGGTCACTATGAAAGATCTGATAAATATCGGTTTCCAGACCACTACTCCAGCCGATAGCAATCGCCTCAAATGAGCGCTTTTTGATCATATCCAACATCACCGACCACTCGGTAGGCTTGGGATTCAATACCACGCCCGCACGGGCATAAAGATCTTTCATAAACAAGATCATGCGACGATAGTCATCATTACCCTGTGGAAATGCCAGATCAAACTCGAATGGCTGCCCATCAGCATCTTCCAACACACCATCGCCGTTACGATCCTCGTAGCCAGCCTCTTTCAACAAACTTACAGCCTTATCAACACTAAATGAGCGCGGGCTTAATACAGGGTCGTGCTGTTTACTACGCGGATTAAAAGGGCTAATCGCCACTTCACCATAACCAAGGTAAATTTCCTGGATGATACGTTCACGATCTGACAAGTAGGTCATCGCCTGACGCACGCGTTTATCGGCAAAACGTGTTGGCTTGTCGTCCTTAATCTGGTTCCAACCAATATAACGGTAACCCGCCGTTGGAGACATGTACTCATAGTGCTGAACATTCTTCATAAACTCGTCGTCATTCAGCAGAGTCTGATATTCACGGGGACGAGCGGAATATAAATCAATTTCGCCGTTGCGGAAGGTTGTTAAACGAGCAGCTTCATTCGCAATCACATTCCAAACAATCCGATCAAAACTGGGATCAACAGGTCCCCAATAACGCGGATTACGAATCAACTCAACCAACCCCTGATCAGGCGTCCAGCCGCTGGGATCTTTAAGTCGGTAAGGACCGGAACCAAGCAACAAACCTTTGGATTGATTAAAAGCCTCGGGATCTTTGAGATAGGGCTCGTAAAAATGCTTTGGCATTATTGCCATACCACCGGCCAATGACAGGCTATTGAAGTATGGCTCTTTAAACTTGAATACAACCTCATACTGACCGTTGGCGGTCACACTCTCGATCTTACTGTAGTACGCTCTTTCACGCGGCGCTTTGATAGCCTCCGTCATAATAAAATCGAAAGTAAAAACGACATCCTCAGCATCGAGTGGCTCACCATCAGAGAATGTCACATCATTTCGCAGCTGAAAGGTAAACGTCAGCCCATCCTCACTCACCTGCCAATCATTTGCGATCATGCCTTGCCACTCCAAGGTGTCCGGATCACGCGAAATTAACGACTCTTGCACATAAGACTGCACAATAGATGAGTACACATCAGATGAGACCAGCGGTGTTAGCGTTTCGAGATTTTGCGCGAAAGCAGTTACCACCCAATCACCCGCCTGATAATCCGGTAATTGAGTCATCGCATAGGCACGCTTAAATGCCCCAGGAATTTCCTTGTTGAGATTAGCACTACCGGTCCCGACAACATTTCCCGTCTTCACACGCTGATCTAAAGACTGAACAGAACCCCTTAACGCCCGCAGGTCGTTAGCCTGCTCCTCCATGGTTCTTTGCATTTGGGCCATCTTTTCCCACTGCCTGTCGACCATATACATCGATAGCAATAGCGTGATAAATACAACAAAGAGAAAAGCGAAAAGAAAAAAATCCTTGAAGGTAAAGCGTTTTTCCATGGAGTATTGGCTTCCTATTCCGTTTTACTTCAATTCGGCAGACTTGAAATTATCGATAGTACACGATTTTAGTTAATTATTTATCATGTTAAAGCGGCAGTCCCTGGTGCTCAATAGCAATTTTGCCAAGCGTATTCCATGCTTCCACTAAACAGTGATTTTCTGTAACTTATCAGGGATAATCGTACCGCAAATTGAACTCTTTAATATTCAAGGTGAACTATGGCATTTCTACAAGGTAAACGCGCCCTGATCGTGGGCCTGGCAAGCAACCGCTCAATTGCGTGGGGTGTTGCTCAAGCGATGAAACAACAGGGGGCAGAGCTTGCCTTTACTTACCAAAACGAAAAACTGCAGTCTCGTGTTGAGAAAATGGCTGCCCAACTTGATTCCGATATCGCACTGCCTTGCGATGTTGCGAGCGATACTGACATCGAGCGTGTTTTTGAGCGCTTGGATGACTACTGGGATCACGTTGACATTATCGTTCACTCTGTAGCCTACGCTCCTCGTGAAGCACTGGAAGGCGACTACCTGGATTCTGTAACACGCGAATCATTCAACATTGCGCACGAAATCAGCTCTTACAGCTTTGCAGCAATCGCAAAAGCGGGTCGTAATATGATGGAAGGCCGTGACGGCGCTATGCTGACCATGAGCTACCTGGGCGCTGAGCGTGCTATGCCTAACTACAATGTAATGGGTCTGGCAAAAGCGTCTCTTGAAGCTAACGTACGCTACATGGCATCAAGCCTGGGGCCAGATGGTATCCGTGTAAACGGGATCTCTGCCGGTCCAATCAAAACGTTAGCGGCAGCGGGCATCAGCGACTTCCGCAGCATGCTGAACCACGTAGAGAAAAATGCACCAATGCGCCGCAACATTACCATTGAAGATGTAGGTAATGCGTCTGCATTCCTGTGCTCTGACCTGGCAATGGGTATCACGGGTGAAACTATTTACGTAGACAGTGGTTACAACACCATTGGTATGGCGATTGAGTAATCAACACCACACCAAACAGACATAAAAAAAGCGGGCTTAAAGCCCGCTTTTTTTATATTCGAATCAAGCCAGATTATAGGTTGTCTGGATACTCGACCACTTCTGAGTCTTTTCGTAGGCTATTAACAACGCCATTTAACTCAGCCATGCCATAGTAGCGAATACGTTGATTCTCAGCACTCTCCAGCTGAGCCTCATCCGAACCCATACCGCCTTCCTTCACGGCGCTTACGACAACCACAGCATAATCACCAGATGGAAGCGCTACACCGCCAACAATCGGTTTGTCAGTGGGACGTGACATTGAGAACGCTTTATTCAGAACAGCTCGATCAGATGCCGGATCACTACGCTTCACTTCACCCAGATGTTTCCACTCGTACGAACGCTCTTTAGCCAAACCTTCAATAGATTCTGCGTTAGCCAGATCAGCAATCAGAGCCTTACCTGCATCACGCGCCTTAGCTTCAGCTCGTTCACGCTTAACAATATTCAGAATACTTCCTTTAACTTCATCGTAAGCGCGTACGGTTGCAGGATCATGTTCTTTAACACGAACAACCACAACATGATTGGTATCAAGCTCATGAGGTTCGCTATTCACCCCTTGAACCAAAACCTCATCAGAAAACGCGAGGTCACGAATCTCTGGATTCATCGCAATACCTGCGCCCATGTCGCGAGAAAACTTAGGAGTGCTTTGCACGGTCAGCCCCAACTCTTCAGCAGCAATGGCCAATGAATCTGGATTCTCAAACGTCAGGTTAGCCAATGCTTCACCCTGCTCAAAGAATGCATCTTCAGCCAGGCGCTGACGATAATCTGCAGCTAACTGATCTTTAACTTCAGCGAAAGACTTCGACTCACCCTCTTTCACCGCTTCCAGCTTGATCACGTGAAAGCCATACTTGGTTTGGACTGGTTCGCTAACGTCACCCACGCTCAGTGCAAATACTGCATCTGCATAAGCATCATCCATCATCATTTCACGTGTTAAAAATCCAAGATCTCCACCTTCACTGGTAGAACCGAAATCATCTGAATACTCTTTGACCAGCGCTTCAAAAGATTCACCACTCTGGATTTTTTGAAAAACTTCTTCTGCTTTAGCTTTAGCAGCAGCCAACTCTTCTTCAGAACCACCACCAGGGGCATCAATCAGGATATGACGCGTCTGCCTCTCTTCAGGAACACCGAACTCGGATTTGCGCTCTTCAAACATTTCTTCAAGCGCACCCTCAGGAATTTCCACATCACTAGAAAGGTCGGCAACGGAGAGTTCGATGTACTCAATACTAACTTTCTCGTCGGTTTCAAAACGTGAAGGATTATTGTCGTAATACTCTTTCGCTTCATCATCTGACACTTCAATATCATCGATATATGCAGAAGAAGCAATTTTCACATAACCGACATCGCGCACTTGTTCTTTACGCGCTGCAGAAGCGCCAAGCTCTTGTTCTGTTGTCCACACTGTATCTGCGATACCAGCACGATACTGTTGAGAAACCACTTCACGGCGCAGCATCTCTTCAAAATCACCAGGACTCATAAAGTTCTGGCTTAGCCACATTTCATAAAGTTCCGGTTTAAACGCGCCGTCTTCTTGAAATGCGTCGAAGCTACGAATTTGCTGAGCTAAGAGAACATCCCCTATCCCCAAGCCAGCGCCATTTGCCTCTTGAAGCAACATCTTTTCATTCTCAAGACGCTTCAGGATATTTTTCTTAAACGCTTCTTCGTCAGGAATGAATTTACTGATATCAGTATCACCTAACATTTGCTGAAGACGATCACGTTGTTGCTGGTAAGCACGTTGAAAATCATTAACCGTAATATTTTCACCGTTTACTTTAGCAACAGAAACAGTTGGATCTGGGCTGAAGAAACTTTCAATCGCAACGACAGACAATCCGACTATCAACATCCCGACAATCAGGAAAGCAATCCAACTTTGCGCTCTATCGCGAATAAATTGCAGCATGGTTTAGTAATTCCGTTTGCAGAAAGATATTTTTTGAGGCGTTGATGATAAATAAAAAAGGCGCAGACTGAAACAGTGCTGCGCCCTTTGAATTTTGTTGGCGGAGTGGACGGGACTCGAACCCGCGACCCCCGGCGTGACAGGCCGGTATTCTAACCAACTGAACTACCACTCCACACTAAACAAACTTTAAAACTTTTGGTGGGTGCTGAGGGACTTGAACCCCCGACATTCGCCTTGTAAGGGCGACGCTCTCCCAACTGAGCTAAACACCCGCGTTCAAAAGAGCGGCTAGTTTACAGCATCCTTAAGGGCTTTGCCAGCTTTAAATGCAGGAACTTTTGCAGCTTTAATTTGAATAGTTTCACCAGTTTGTGGGTTACGGCCACTACGTGCAGCGCGCTCACGAACAGTGAAAGTACCAAAACCAACCAGAGCAACATCATCCTGCTTAGTCAATGCATCAGTAATAGTTGAAACGATTGCATCTACAGCACGGCCTGCTTCTGCTTTTGACATATCAGCTTGTTCAGCTACAGCTTCGATTAATTCCGCCTTATTCACTCTGGAAAACTCCTCTTAAACTTTTAAAATTTTTAGATCTGAATACCCGATCAAATACCGGGCACAGCCGAAACAAAAACCCCTTGGCCTTACCCGCCAACCAAATTCTTACTTAATGTGAAACCCAACTATAGGTACGCTTACTAAACGGCACGCGCTTTTTATTATGTTGGCTGAGACACTTTGTAAGTGTTTCTACCTGCTTCAAGATACGGCCGATTTTTATACAGCCGCACCGTCGCAATGTCAAGCTAATGCAGCATTTGCATCGTGTTTAATGATGTCTAACGCGCTCTTGCTTAACCTTCTTTTTCTTAGAAGCAACTACTTTACTTGTGTCACCGCTATCTTTGCCACCAATTGACGCCTCAGGCATATGTTGTAAAGCAACCTGCAGCACTTCGTCAATCCATTTAACCGGAATAATTTCAAGTTGATCTTTAATATTCTCAGGAATCTCCTGAAGATCTCTTTGATTTTCATCGGGAATTAATACTGTTTTAATACCACCACGATGTGCAGCCAACAACTTCTCTTTTAATCCACCAATGGGTAACACTTCACCACGTAGTGTAATTTCACCTGTCATCGCAACATCAGCTCTTACAGGAATTTGTGTCAACGTTGACACCAACGCAGTACACATTCCAATACCAGCACTCGGACCATCTTTAGGAATTGCGCCTTCAGGCACGTGAATATGAATGTCTTGTTTTTGATAAAACTCCTCATCAATACCCAATGCTTCTGAACGACTACGAACTACCGTCATAGCGGCTTGTACGGACTCCTGCATAACATCACCCAACTGCCCTGTAATAGTCAACTTACCTTTACCTGGCACTGTAACAGATTCAATCGTAAGTAAATCACCACCTACTTCAGTCCATGCTAAACCAGTTACCTGGCCAACCTGATCGTTCTCTTCAGCTTGACCATAACGGAAACGCTTAACGCCTAAAAATTCATTTAGGTTCTCACTCGTTACAAGAACAGACGATTTATCTTTACCTGCCAACAGCAACTGCTTAACGGCTTTACGGCAGATTTTAGAAATTTCTCTTTCAAGACTACGAACACCCGCTTCGCGCGTATAGTAACGAACAATATCGCGAATCACTTCTTCGCTAATTTCAAGCTCACCCTCTTTAACGCCATTAGCTTTAATTTGTTTAGGCACTAAATAGCGTATAGCAATATTTACCTTCTCATCTTCCGTATAACCAGAAAGACGAATAACCTCCATACGATCCATCAAAGGCCCCGGGATATTCATGCTATTAGCGGTTGCAACGAACATTACATCAGATAGATCGTAATCAACTTCCAAGTAATGATCATTAAACGAGTTGTTTTGCTCGGGATCTAAAACTTCAAGCATTGCTGATGATGGGTCACCACGGAAATCCATCGACATTTTATCGATCTCATCCAAAAGGAACAGCGGATTCCGCACTCCAATCTTCGACATGTTCTGAACGATCTTACCAGGCATAGAACCGATATAGGTACGACGATGCCCGCGAATTTCCGCTTCATCTCTAACGCCACCCAAGGCCATCCTCACAAACTTACGCCCAGTCGCACGCGCAATCGAACGTCCT
>JBNKYV010000174.1:0-6090 GCA_050301075.1 Gammaproteobacteria bacterium | reverse complement strand
CATATTGTCGGTGCGACGCAACGGCAAGGTTGTAGTAGGCGGTGACGGTCAGGTCTCACTGGGCAATACCGTAATGAAGGGCAACGCTCGTAAGGTGCGACGCATCTACGGTAATAGAGTGATTGCCGGTTTTGCGGGAGGCACTGCTGACGCTTTTACTCTTTTCGAACGTTTTGAAGGCAAGCTGGAAAAGCATTCTGGTCATCTAGTGCGTGCAGCCGTTGAGCTGGCTAAAGACTGGCGTACTGATCGTGCACTGCGCCGCTTGGAAGCGCTGTTGATCGTGGCCGATGCCAAAGCCTCTCTGATTATTACCGGTAATGGTGATGTCATCGAACAGGAAGATGACCTGTTGGCGATTGGTTCCGGCGGTTCGTTCGCGCAAGCGGCGGCCACCGCGCTGTTAGAAAATACCGAATTAGGCGCACGCGATATTGTTGAAAAAGGCTTGGCGATTGCTGCCGATATCTGCGTGTACACCAACCACAACCGCGTGGTTGAAGAGTTGGATAGCGAAACTTAATTTTTTTAGCCAAAGGGGCCGATAGCCTCTCCCCCTTTGATCCCCCAGGCGCTAAGGCGGTCGCTGAATAGCGCGTGGGAAATATAGATAAAGTACTTCAGGAAAGATAAGTAATATGTCTGAAATGACACCAAGAGAAATTGTTCAGGAGCTGGACAAACATATTGTTGGCCAAGCGGCCGCCAAGCGTGCTGTGGCAATTGCGTTGCGTAACCGCTGGCGTCGTGGCCAGGTGGATGAGTCTCTGCGTAACGAGATCACGCCTAAGAATATTTTGATGATTGGCCCCACGGGTGTGGGTAAAACCGAGATAGCCCGTCGTTTGGCCAAGTTGGCTAATGCACCTTTTATTAAGGTGGAAGCGACTAAATTCACCGAGGTGGGGTATGTTGGTCGTGATGTGGAATCCATTATTCGCGATTTGGTGGACGTCTCGATCAAAATGACGCGCGAGAATGCCAAGAAAGAAGTGAAGTTCCGTGCTGAAGAGGCAGCGGAAGAGCGCATTCTCGATATTCTGTTGCCACCTGCGCGTAACACCTTTGGTGAAGAGTCGGGTGAAAAAGAGAGTGCCACGCGTCAGGTGTTCCGCAAAAAATTGCGTGAAGGCCTGCTGGATGATCGCGAGGTCGAGATAGAAGTTGCCGCTACCAGTGCCAATGTTGAAATCATGGGACCTCCTGGCATGGAGGACATGACCGAGCAGTTGCAAGGTATCTTCCAAAATCTGGGTGCGCATAAAACTCAGCGCCGCAAACTGCCGATCAAAGAGGCGTTTAAAGTATTGATCGATGAAGAAGCGGCTCGTTTGGTTAATGAAGACGATATCAAAACCAAAGCGCTGCAAAATGCCGAGCAAAACGGCATCGTTTTTATCGATGAGCTGGATAAGATCGCTAAGCGTGGTGAAACCTCCGGTACTGATGTGAGTCGCGAAGGTGTGCAGCGTGATCTGTTGCCCTTGGTGGAAGGTTGTACTGTCAACACCAAGCACGGCATGCTTAAAACCGACCACATCCTGTTTATCGCTTCTGGTGCTTTTCACTTGGCCAAGCCATCTGATTTGGTGCCAGAGCTGCAAGGTCGTCTGCCGATTCGTGTTGAACTGGATGCGCTACGTGTTGAAGACTTTGTGCGTATTTTGACTGAACCTCATGCTTCTTTGACGCAGCAATATAATGCGTTGCTGCAAACCGAAGGTGTCGTTGTCGAGTTTACCGAGGAAGGAATTGCCCGTTTGGCAGAGGTGGCCTGGCAGGTGAATGAGCGTACGGAAAACATCGGTGCTCGTCGTCTGCACACGGTGATGGAGCGTCTGTTGGAATCCATCTCTTATGAAGCGCCAGATAAAGCAGGTTCTACACTGAGTGTGGATGCAGCTTATGTGGATGCACAGCTGGATCTGTTGGTGCAGAATGAAGATCTGAGCCGTTACATTCTTTAAAGAGTTGTCGCGATGAAATACACGCCCACCAATATCTGTTTGCATCAAAAGTCTGCCGTGTTGGAGATCAGCTTCGATAACGATGAGACCTTTAAACTACCATGCGAGTATCTGCGCGTTTATTCGCCTTCTGCTGAAGTACGTGGTCACGGCCCGGGGCAGGAGGTGTTGCAGGTGGATAAAGAGGGTGTGAATATTATCGCGATGGAGCCAGTGGGCCAGTACGCACTGAAAATCTATTTCGATGATGGCCATAATTCCGGTCTTTATGACTGGGATACGCTCTATACTCTGGGCAAATATCAGGACGAACTGTGGCAGGATTATCTGCGTAAATTGAAAGAGGCGGGTCATTCCCACAGTCAGCTGCAGGAAGACGAAGCATGACAGATCAGCAAGGCACTACCCACTTTGGTTATAAAACCGTAGCCACTGATGAGAAGGTTCATAAAGTCCGTGAGGTGTTTGATTCTGTCGCGGATAAATATGATGTGATGAATGACGTAATGTCGTTGGGCATCCATCGTATGTGGAAGCGTTATGCCATCGAGATGACCGGTTTGCGACCAGGGCAAAAGGCTTTGGACTTGGCTTCCGGTACTGGCGATTTGGCAGGCAAAATTGCCCAGCGCGTTGGTAGTAAGGGCGAAGTTGTCTCCTCTGATATTAACTTTTCCATGCTCAGCAATGGTCGTGACCGTCTGGCGGATAAAGGGATTGCGGGTAATGTACGTTTTGCCATCGCCAATGCCGAGTGTTTGCCATTTGCGGATAACTACTTTGATTGCGTCACCATCTCTTTTGGTTTGCGCAACGTGACGGATAAAGATGCCGCGTTGCGTTCTATCTATCGCGTGCTTAAGCCCGGTGGACGTTTGCTAGTGTTGGAGTTTTCCAAGCCGGTGATGCCGGGTTTAAAACCCATCTACGATATGTATTCATTTAAGCTGTTGCCATTGATGGGCAAGGTGATTGCGAATGATGCAGATAGCTATCAATATCTGGCCGAGTCCATCCGTATGCACCCGGGGCAAGAAGAGTTAAAAGGCATGATGGAAAATGCCGGTTTCGAGCGTTGTGACTATACAAATATGTCGGGCGGCATCGTAGCTCTGCATCGCGGATACAAGTTTTAAGACAGCCTTTTTAAGGACAAATCATGGCTAATATGTTGCCGCTGATTGCCTGTACGGCATTGGAAAAAACAATCAACCAATGTCTGCGCCTTGATCCAGAGACGCTTACCAGTGTCACGGAACTGGAAGGCAAAGTGATCGCGCTGAATGTAGAGGGGCCGGGCATAGAAATCTTTCTCGTGCCAACGGCGGATGGCTTGAGGGTGCAAAGTGTATTCGAAGGTGAGCCGGACGTGCGTATTCGCGGCGGTATCTTCAGTCTGGCACGCATGGGCATGAGTGAAAATCCTGCCAGCGTGTTTGGCGATGGTGTTGAGATGGAGGGTGACACCCATCTCGGTCGCAAGGTGCAGCGTATTCTCGATAGCTTAGATGTCGATTGGGAAGAGCAGCTGTCACGTCTTACGGGGGATGTTGTTGCCCACCAAGTCGGTAACGTAGTGCGTGGTTTGGCGGACTGGGGGCGGAATGCGCTCGGTACCGCTGGATTAGATGTAGCCGAGTTTTTTCAAGAAGAGAGTCGCGACTTGGTTGTGAAGGAAGAGCTGGATGCCTTTCTCGATCAGGTTGATGTTGTGCGTGGCGATGTTGATCGTCTCGCTGCACGTATAGCCCTATTAGATAAAAGCCTAAAAGCATCCATAAAGGGAAGTAGCAAAGCATGATTCGCCCCAGCCAGGCTATGCGCCTGATACACATTAACTGGGTACTGGTTAAGCACGGGCTGGATGAGATCGTATTTGCCACGCATCTGTTTCGCCCATTTAGTTTTCTGCTCTACTTCTGGCCACCACACTGGTTTCGTAAACCTGAGGATTCTCATGGTGAGCGTATTCGCAAAGCGCTCGAAGAGCTTGGTCCTCTGTTTGTTAAGTTGGGGCAAATTCTCTCTACCCGCCGCGACTTGTTACCCGATGATATTGCCGATGAGCTGGCTAAATTGCAGGACCGCGTTGCACCATTTCCCGGTAGTCAGGCTCGGCAAATTATCGAGAAATCCTTCGGCAAACCGCTGAACGAGGTCTTCTCTGAATTTAATGAAACGCCGTTGGCCTCAGCCTCTATCGCCCAAGTGCATACCGCGCGTTTGTTGGATGGCAAAGAGGTGGTGGTTAAAGTGGTGCGTCCCAGCATCAAAAAAGTGATTCAGCGTGATGTTAGTCTGCTGCATATCGTCGCCAGCCTGGCGGAGCGTTATTCACGAGATGCACGTCGCTTGCGACCTAAAGAGATTGTTGCCGATTACGAAAAGACGATTCTCGATGAGCTGGACCTTCAACGTGAAGCGGCCAATGCTTCCCAGTTGCGTCGTAATTTTCAGGACTCCCAGTTGCTCTATATTCCGGAGGTTTATTGGCCTTACTGCCATCGTAATGTGATGGTGATGGAGCGCATCAACGGTATTCCGATCAGCGATGTAAACGAGTTAACACGCCAGAATGTGGATCTGAAACATTTGGCGGAGAGCGGTGTGGAGATCTTTTTTACCCAGGTCTTCCGCCATAACTTTTTTCATGCCGATATGCATCCCGGCAATATCTTTGCCTCGCCACAGGGGCAATATCTTGCCGTTGATTTCGGCATTATGGGTACCTTGAGCCCAAAAGATAAACGCTATTTGGCGGAAAATTTCCTCGCCTTTTTTAATCGCGATTATTACCGTGTGGCGGAGCTGCATGTGCAGTCTGAGTGGGTGCCATCGGATACGCGCATTGATGAATTTGAGTCGGCGATCCGCAGTGTCTGTGAGCCGATTTTTGAGCGTCCTTTAAAAGAAATTTCGTTTGGTCACCTGTTGTTGCGCCTTTTCCAAACGGCGCGTCGTTTCAATATGGAAGTGCAGCCGCAGTTGGTGCTGTTGCAGAAAACCTTGTTAAATATCGAGGGCTTAGGGCGTCAGCTCTATCCGGATCTGGATTTGTGGCAAACCGCCAAACCGTTTCTTGAGCGCTGGATGAGCGAGCAAATTGGCACGCGCGCCATGATTCGTACCCTGAAATCCAACTTGCCGCTGTGGGCAGAAAAGTTACCTGAATTACCAACGCTGATTCACGATCTGGCGCGTCAGGCACAGGGTGGAGATTTGCAGATTCAATGGCAATCCAAAGAGCTGTTACGTCTGCGCAAAGAGGTTGAGCGCGCTAATCGTCGCAGCTTTGGCGCAATAATTGCTGCTGGCCTAATGGTATCTGCCGCAGTGATATTGGGATTGGATGGATATGCACCGCAGATGCTCGGGGATGCTCCTGTTATGACATGGTTGTTAGGGGGGCTAGGCTTGTTACTCCTGTTGTCATATTGGCCGTCAAATGAAAGAAACGACTGAGCAAGAGATCGTTGAGCAATTATTAAAGCCGTATAACTACGGCGCCTTTTTTACTGATCAAGCGCAAACAGCCGTGTGGCTATACGCAACATTCAATATTCACCTGCCCGAGGCTTTGTTGGTGGAGGGTGAGCCGGGTGAGCCCATCTCGATTGGTGTGAATCTCGAAGAGTTTGATGCCGAAGTTCAGCTGACTTTAAATCCCAAGCTAGGACGTGTGCGTAAGAGCAATGAAGGGCGTTGGTATTACGCCATGAACGAGATGTCCGTAACCATTTCTCGCCACGCAGACTTGCCGGAAGATATTGAAAACCACGATGATTACTTTGGGGATGAGTTGTTGCCAGAGTATCAACAGGCGGCAATTGATGCCGCTAATCGCCTGGCTACTTTTCTGCGTTACCGTCTTTGGAGTTCACTGTTTTCAGCGATTGAACGCTTCAGGGAAGATTATGGTGAGGATGGTAGAGGCAAAGGCGCCATCGATTTAAGTCAGCACGCGCGTTTTGATATTCAACACTCTGAGGATGGCCAGCTGGGGCCGATGCAGGATTACATTGCAGAGAATTTTAGCGATGAACTAGCGGATTTGTTTCTGATTCAAGCGCAGCAGTCGATTCTCAGCAAGCAATCGCGGCGTGCCTGTTTGGAACTCACCATG
>JBNKYV010000173.1:0-18930 GCA_050301075.1 Gammaproteobacteria bacterium | reverse complement strand
CATAAACCCAGTTAAATAATCAATTGGACTACGGTCAGGGCCTTAATCTCCATCGCGGTTGCTCAAATCACCTGCAGCTTGAGTAAAACAACAAACATTCCGCACTTCGAGAACGCGTACCTTACCTTTAAATCATCGGACGCTGAGGAACATATCTAAATAGTATCGAGGCCATTACCTCACGCCCCACATTTACCTTTTACCCCCGAACGAATATCCTTACGCCAAATTTGACGTAATTTAAGGACGCATTTGCAGTGAATCTGGCGATTTTCGATCTCGATAACACCCTTTTGGCTGGCGACAGCGACTATTTGTGGGGCCGTTTTCTGGTGGAACACAAATTGGTCGATGCCGAGCATTACGAGCGTGAAAACCAGCGCTTTTACGATGAATATAAAGATGGCACGCTGGATATCTTTGAATTTCTGCGCTTTTCCCTGCGCCCGCTGGCAGAACACAAGCTGGATGAGATGTTGGCACTACGCGAACAGTTTATGAAAGAGAAGATCCAATCGATCATACTGCCAGCCGCGCAAAAACTGGTCGACGATCACCGTCAGCAGGGTCATGAGCTGCTGATCATTACCGCTACCAACCGTTTTGTGACTGAACCCATCGCCGAGGCTCTAGGTATTCCCAACCTGATCGCGACAGACCCCGAATTCAAAAACGGCGCCTACACCGGTGAAGTCAGCGGCACGCCCTCGTTCAGGGACGGCAAAGTGGAGCGCCTCAGCGACTGGCTGAAACAGACGGGCAGTAACCTTGCTTCCAGCTGGTTCTACTCTGACTCTCACAACGATCTTCCACTTCTGGAAATGGTTACCCACCCAGTGGCCGTCGATGCCGATGAAACACTCACCAGCCACGCAGAAGCCAAAGGTTGGAAAATTATCTCGCTTAGGGATTAAGTAATACCGTTTCGTGCAGACTGCCATCCTCAAAAAGCTCGTTTTCACCCTCGGGGGGCTTGGTCTGCTCTCACTGTTGGCTGTCATCTGGTCATTAGGCCAGGGCAGCCTGATTCTGGGCCCTGCTGAGGTATGGAATGCCCTAGGCACAGACAGCCTGGAAAACCGCCTGATCAGCGAACTGCGTCTGCCTCGCGCGTTGTCCGCCTTCGCTGTTGGCGGCCTACTGGCCCTTTCCGGGGCTTTGATGCAAAACCTACTACGCAACCCTCTCGGCGATCCCTATGTATTGGGCGTTTCCGGGGGGGCAGCGGTGGGTGCGCTGGGCGCGATGCTACTTGGCCTTGGCACACTATGGTTAAATATCAGCGCCTTTGCGGGCGCACTCATTTCGATGTTACTGGTATTTGCCCTGGCACACGGCCAAGGTGGCTGGACCACCACACGACTACTACTGACCGGAGTCATCGTTGCAGCAGGCTGGGCAGCTGTCATTCGTTTGATACTAGCCATCAGCCCTGACACCGACCTGCGCGGCATGATCTTCTGGCTTATGGGCGACTTTAGCCACGCTAACTCACCTGCATTTGCTATCACCGCACTGATATTGGGACTTGTTTTGTGTCTGCCTATCGCCCGCAATTTAAACGTACTCGCACGGGGCGAACTGAACGCTCAAGCACTCGGAGTAAACGTGCGCGGACTACGCTGGGCCAGCTATTTTATCGCCTCGCTCATGACAGCCGTCGCAGTGACCCAGGCAGGCAGTATCGGCTTTGTTGGCTTGGTCGTTCCCCATCTTGTACGTCTGATCATTGGCAATGACCAACGCATTCTATTACCCGCTTCTGTACTGCTGGGCGGCACACTCTTGCTGTGCGCTGACACAGTGGCTCGCACCATTATCTCTCCTCAGCAACTGCCCGTTGGCGTCATTACCGCACTCATCGGTGTACCGCTATTTCTCTACTTACTCAATAAGGGCAGGCACTCCTGAGATGGCGCTATTAAACGTCAATGGATTAGACCTGCACATCGGCGAAACCCATGTTTGCCAACAGCTATCATTCAGCGTTGAGACCGGGCAACGCTGGGCGGTGCTGGGGTGTAATGGCATAGGAAAAAGTACACTGCTGCTAACGATGGCAGGTTTACGCGAAACAGATAAATCAGTTATTCAGCTTGAAGACCAAGATTTGTGCGACATCAAACCTCAGCAGATCGCACAAACGCTAGGAATTCTGTTTCAAAAGCAGGATGACACTTTCGACAGCACCGTACTGGAAACCGCACTCATCGGTCGACATCCATTTCTGAAAGCATGGCAATGGGAGTCCGCAGAAGATCATGACTTGGCTATGCAGGCTCTCAAAAGTGTCTCGCTCGAACATTTGGCCCAACGCTCTATACAAACGCTCTCCGGCGGTGAACGTCAGCGCCTTGCCGTGGCTACCATACTCACACAATCACCTAAGCTAACGCTGCTGGACGAGCCTACAAATCATCTAGACATACACCACCAGATCAGCGTGCTGAATCTGCTCCAGAAGTGGTCCCAACAAAATGACCGTGCGCTGATGATGACCTTGCATGATGTGAATCTGGCACTGCGCTATTGCGACCACGCAATACTGCTGTTTGGCGAAGGCGAAACACTTGCGGGGCCGACCAATGAAATATTAACTCAAGAGAATCTGGAAAAACTCTATCTGCACCCGTTGAACCGGGTTGGCGGGGATTGGGGGCAGGCGTACCTGCCCCGCTAGCCAATCTTGGCTACATAAACTGATCTTTGTTCGCCGCTTTCATCTGCGCATCTTGCTTGGTGATGACACCTTTACGCAGCAAATCAACCAAACATTGATCCAAGGTCTGCATCCCTAAACCCTGGCCTGTCTGAATGGCAGAATACATTTGTGGCACCTTGTTTTCACGAATCAAGTTGCGAATCGCAGGCGTCCCGATCATGATCTCATGGGCCGCCACACGACCACCGCCTACGCGTTTCAACAGCGTTTGAGAAATTACCGCGCGCAACGATTCCGACAGCATAGAACGCACCATATCTTTTTCCGCGGCGGGGAATACGTCGATGATACGGTCGATGGTTTTCGCTGCGGAGTTGGTATGCAATGTACCAAACACCAAGTGACCCGTTTCCGCCGCCGTCAGTGCCAAACGAATGGTTTCAGGGTCACGCATCTCACCAACGAGGATAACGTCCGGGTCTTCCCGAAGTGCTGAACGTAGTGATTCGTTAAAGCCCAAGGTATCACGGTGGACCTCACGCTGGTTCACCAGACACTTTTTACTTTGGTGTACGAACTCGATCGGGTCCTCGATGGTGAGGATATGACCAAACTCGTTGTTGTTTTTGTAATCGATCATCGCCGCCAATGTGGTCGATTTACCCGAACCAGTTGGCCCCGTTACCAGACACAATCCACGCGGGGTATTGGCAATATCTTTAAACACAGCAGGGCACTTCAACTCCTCCAGTGTGAGGATGTTTGAAGGGATGGTACGAAATACACCACCCACGCCACGGTTATGGTTAAACACGTTTACACGAAAACGCGCCAAACCTGGAATCTCAAATGAAAAGTCCGTTTCAAAAAACTCTTCAAAGTCTTTGCGCTGACGGTCGTTCATGATGTCGTATAACATGTTGTGCACGGCCTTGTTTTCCATCGGCGGCACATTGATACGACGAATATCGCCGTCCACACGAATCATCGGTGGTAACCCGGCAGATAAATGTAAATCCGAAGCGGCATTTTTTACGCTAAAAGCCAGCAACTCGGCAATATCCATTGTCTTCCCCTTTTGCTACTTTTTTGTCCTTGCGACTGTACTTTTGGATTAACGGCACATATATATGGATCTTAACGGCCAATCCTCATCCTTGTGAGCCCTGCTACAATAGCGACATCAAATCAAATCGGCAAACGTCGCAATATAAAGACTGTGTAAATGAGCAATATAAGGGAACGCTTAGAAAAGGTTAGACAAGAGATTCGCGAAGCGGAAGCACGTTTCGGCAGAACACCCAATAGCGTCGCGCTATTGGCCGTGAGTAAAACATGGCCGCTGGCAAACATTCTTGAAGCTGCCGAGTGTGGGCAAATCGAGTTTGGCGAAAACTATATTCAAGAGTCTGTAGACAAAATTGACACCCTCTACAAGCAACCAAATGCACCGCAACTGGAGTGGCATTTTATTGGGTCGATTCAATCCAACAAAACAAAAGAGATCGCCAACCGTTTTCAGTGGATTCACAGTATTGACCGACTCAAGATTGCACGCCGCCTCAGCGAGCAACGCCATCCCTCGCTGGCGCCTCTCAATATCTGCTTGCAGGTGAATATCAGTGGCGAAACCAGCAAGTCGGGCGCAACACCGGAAGAGGCTTTGTCCATTGCACAAGAAATGAGCGAGTTACCCAACCTGAAGCTGCGTGGCCTGATGGCGATCCCCGCCCCCAGTGATAGCTTTGAAAAACAGCGTGAAATATTTAGCCAAGTAAGAAATTTGCAGGAAGCATTGAATCAGCAAGGATTGGCACTAGATACATTATCAATGGGCATGTCAGGAGACATGGAGGCTGCGATTGCAGAAGGCGCCACCATTGTACGTGTTGGCACCGCTATCTTTGGCCAACGCAACTATCCAGCTTAATGACACATTTTTGCTTAACGTGTAGTGTACAAAACAACGAATTACGGAATTAATTAATGGGCAACTCAACAATCGGTTTTATTGGTGGTGGCAACATGGCGCGCAGCTTAATCGGCGGCCTGATTGCCGATGGACGTAGCGCGGACAGCATTTGGGTATCCGACACCAACGCAGAACAGCTCGGACAGTTACAACACAGCTTCGGCATCAATACCACCAGTAACAACGCTGAGGTGGTAGAACATGCGGATATCGTCATCATGGCCGTAAAACCCCAGATGATGAAAGAGGTCGCACAAGGGGTCAGCGAAGCAGTGCAAGCCAAACAACCGATGGTTATGTCCATTGCAGCGGGCATCCTTGAAGAGAGTTTGAATCGTTGGCTGGGTGGCAACATTGCTGTTGTACGCACCATGCCCAACACCCCATCATTAATCCAAACCGGCGCCACTGCATTGTGGGCTAATGCTCTGGTTTCGGAAGCGCAACGCAATGAAGCCGAAACCATCATGCGCGCAGTAGGCATTGCTATCTGGCTAGATGAAGAGAAGCAGATGGATACCGTCACGGCACTTTCCGGCAGCGGCCCTGCTTACTTCTTTATGTTCATGGAAGCGATAGAAGATGCCGCCAAGAAACTAGGATTACCTGAAGAGTCCGTTAAATTGCTAACACTGCAAACAGCGCTAGGTGCCGCCAAAATGGCAATGGAAAGCCCGGAAGATTGCGCAACACTACGCAAACGAGTGACATCACCCGGCGGCACAACTGAACAGGCAATCAACACATTCGAAAAAGGTGATTTGCGCTCGCTAGTGAATAGCGCGTTAAAAGCTGCGGCAAATCGCTCAGCAGAGCTGGCAGAACAATTAGGAGAATAGATCCACATGAATGGTTATCTCTCATCAGCAGCGGGATTCCTCATCGAAGCCATCTTCGGCCTCTATATGGTCGCCGTCATGTTACGTTTTTTACTACAGCTGGTACGTGCAGACTTCTACAATCCCATCTGCCAATTCCTGGTGAAGATAACCAATCCACCTCTAAAACCCCTACGCCGCGTTATTCCCGGCATTGGCGGTATTGATCTCTCTTCCGTCATCCTGCTAATTGCATTACAGATGCTGAAGCTGTTTTTGCTGGCAACCGCAGCGGGCGTCTCACTAAGCATTGCCGGGATAACCGTTTTATCGATTGGCGAACTCGTTGGACTGGTGCTGAATGTATTCTGGGTCAGCATCTTAATTCAGGTCATTCTAAGCTGGGTTGGCCCCGGTGGCCACAACCCGGTCAGCGCCATTCTCTACTACCTGAATGAGCCCATTATGCGCCCACTGCGACGCATTTTACCCCCCATTTCAGGCTTTGATCTCTCCCCTATCCTGGCCTTCATTGCCATCGGCCTGCTAAAAATTCTGATTGTGACGCCGATTCTGGATATAGGACGCAGCTTGGGATAGGCCGGTAAATATAAAGTGATGCAGATAACACTTTTAATATCCAGGAAGATCGGGGGAAATCAATAACTAAAGGCTTCCATCATTTGTACCGATAAAGACTTGACGCTGTGGTATATGGGCACGGCAGATCTTTAAGGCTGCTCGTTTTGATTGAAAATTAAACAACTTATGGAAAGCGTGCGGGATATGGAGGAAGACATTTTCAAACAACAGATGAGGGCCTTTGACCACTGGAAAGCAGAGTTAATCCAGGTCATTCAGGACTATCATCACTGGCTGGAAAGCCAAAATAAGAGCTCTAGTGAGATCGACATACGCCTTTTTGACGTCATCGAATCCCTAAAATCAGATCATCTGACCATTGCCTTTGTTGCGGAATTTTCGCGCGGCAAAACAGAGCTGATTAACGCCATTTTCTTTGCGGATTACAAACGCCGTTTGCTGCCATCAGAAGCAGGGCGCACGACGATGTGTCCCACAGAGCTATTCTACGACCATGAAGAGGATCAGGCCTATATTCGCCTGTTACCGATTGAAACACGCTTGAGCGATGACAGTATCTCTGAGCTGAAAAAAGACATCGACCAATGGAAAATATTTCCGCTGGACGTTAACTCCCCCGACCAAATGGTTGAGGCGCTCAAAGAGGTTGTAAAAACCAAAGTCGTTCCGCGCGAAACCGCTATAGAGCTGGGCCTTTATAGCGATGAAACGCCAAGACGCCGCAAAACGGATACACCTCCGCCTGAGGAGATTGAAGTACCGCAATGGCGTCATGCAATTATCAGTTTCCCACACCCCCTATTGCAACAAGGCTTGTCTATTCTCGACACCCCCGGACTAAATGCATTGGGTACAGAGCCTGAGCTAACACTCAACATGTTGCCGAATGCGCACGCAGTATTATTTGCGCTTGCAGCAGACACAGGAGTTACCAGCAGCGACTTGGATGTTTGGGAACATCACATCAAACAGTATCGAGGCGGCGATAAAGGCTTGGTCGCAGCACTCAATAAAATCGACACCCTATGGGATGAAATGAAGAGCGATGAAGATGTGGAACGAACAATCAGTGCACAGGTGAAAGAAGTTTCTACTGCACTCGGCATTAGCCCAGAAAGTGTCTTCCCTATCTCCGCGCAAAAAGCATTGTTAGCTAAAACCAAAGATGATGAAGACCTATTAAAACGTAGCCGTTTGCTTGAGCTAGAAAACTATCTGGCCAACGAAATCATTCCAGCTAAACAAGGCATCATGCGTGACAACGTCGTCAATGAAGTCGGCGGATTAATCAAGAGTGACCGCGACTCTGTTGCTAGTCAATTAAAACAGGTCATGATTCAACAAACCGATTTAAAATCCATGACCGGCAAAAACACCACGCTGATTCAACATATGATGCGTAAGGCACGGGAAAAGCAGGCCGCTTACAATACAAACATGGAATATTTTCAATCTAGCCGACGCACGCTTAACCAACAGGCAAAACTGTTGCTTAACGAACTAAGTTTGAAAAAGTTTGACCAACTGGCAGCCGAAGCACGCAAAAGCATGGCTGATAGCTGGACAACCGGAGGCATCAAAACAGGCATGAAAGCACTCTTTGATGGTGTGCGTGACACATTGCAAATAGCTGCTCGCCATGCAGATGAAACACACGACCAAATCGTCGGCATTTATCAAAAGTTTGAGAAAGAGAATGAACTGGAAGCATTGCATCCAGCCCCCTTCTCGACCAAGAAATATACGACGGAGATGCAAAAGCTATACGATCAGGCAGAAGAGTTTCGTAGCAGCCCTGTCACCACAATGACTGAACAGAATTTTATTATTAAGAAATTCTTTATCTCACTGGTAGCACATGCACGTGATGTATTTTTCCAGGCCAACCAAGAGGCAGAAACCTGGTTTAAAGACATCATGGTGCCATTAGCCAAACATGTAACCGAACACAAACAAGTGCTCGAACAACACATGGAAACGCTCTACAAGATCAATGAATCAAAAGAGAACCTGGCATCAAAAATGGCTGAACTGGCTGCCCAGCAAAAAAACCTGGAAGGTCAGCTGCAAGTATTGGAAAAAATGTACACCCAGTTACAAAACCCAATCTCGAATGTACGCGTAGAAAAACAGAACGTCGCGTCAGCTTAAATTATTTCGCTTAAACACAAAGGGGGGACTCATGTCTCCCCTTTTTTATATCTAATGCCCCTACACCAAAAGCAGAAGCATAAACGCCCATCGCTATACATCTATATCGTAATCAATCGTTAACGGCGCATGATCAGAAAAGCGCTCGTCTTTATACACAGCGGCACCACACACCTTATCAGACAGCCCCGGCGTGACAATATGGTAATCAATACGCCACCCCACATTCTTGGCCCATGCCTGACCGCGATTAGACCACCAGGTGTATTCATCAGCATCTTGATTCACTACGCGAAAGGCATCCACCCACCCCTCTTCGTTAAACAGGCGATCCATCCAGGCCCGTTCGTCAGGCGTGCAACCAGAGTTTTTCTGATTGCCTTTAAAGTTTTTGATATCGATCTCTTTGTGCACAGTATTCCAGTCACCACAGATGATAAATTCACGCTTTTTACGACGCATCACGCGCATATCTTCGAGCAACTTATCCATAAAGCGCAGTTTATTCTGATGGCGCTCTTCGCTGGATGAACCCGATGGCAGGTAAAGCGAAGCAACCGTCAGCTTATCGAACTCCACCTGAATCCAGCGCCCTTCCGTATCGGCATGCTCCCAGCCCAATCCTGTATAGACATTTTTAGGCTCATGGCGCGTATAAATCGCCACACCGCTATACCCCTTCTTCTCGGCATCAAAGTAGTAACAATGGTAGCCTTCAGGGTAGAACAGCGACTCGTCCAATTGATGCTCTTGCGCCTTTGTCTCCTGAATACAGATCACATCGGCATCTTGTTGTTGCATCCATTCAAAAAAGCCCTTGCGCTGTGCCGCGCGGATTCCATTCACGTTTGCAGAAATAACTCGCATAAATCTCACTTCGTGTTGTACTCAATTTTGCGTACAATACCAGCCTACCCGGCAGATGAAAAATCGTACTTGCCGCTCTGACGCAAGTATCAAAAATAGCTGCCTTCGCAAAACCACAACGGAATACCCATGCAAGACTACCAACGCGAATTTCTTGATTTTGTTATTGAAACCAACGTATTACGCTTCGGCGAGTTCACCCTGAAATCAGGCCGAATCAGCCCATATTTCTTCAACAGCGGCCTGTTTAATACCGGCGCAGCTATCGCCAAGTTGGGCCGCTACTATGCCGCCGCCCTCGAAGATTCAGGCATCGAATACGATATGATTTTCGGCCCTGCATACAAAGGCATTCCGCTCGCCACCACTACTGCAGTTGCACTGGCCGATCACCACAACAAAGACCTGCCCTACGCGTTCAACCGCAAAGAGGCGAAAGATCACGGCGAAGGTGGCACCATCGTGGGTGCGGAACTGAAAGGACGTGTACTGATTATCGATGATGTTATTTCTGCCGGTACGTCAGTGCGCGAGTCTATCGATCTAATCAACGCGGCAGGCGCCACCCCAGCAGGCGTATCTATCGCGCTGGACCGCCAAGAGCGTGGCCAAGGCGAGACATCGGCCATTCAAGAGGTCGAGCAACAGTTCGGCATTCAGGTCAGCAGCATCGTCAAACTGGACGACCTGATCAGCTACCTGCAAGACAAACCAGAGCTGCACGAAACCGAAGACAAAGTGCGCGCCTACCGCGCCAAATACGGTGTTTAAGGCACTACCCGAACATCAGCTTAGCGCCGATTAATAAAGTGACAATCTCAAAGGCCCGCTTGATCAAGCGGTTGCCTTTGACGATTGCATAATGCGCTCCCAGATAACCACCCAATACAGAGCCTAACAACAAGGCAGGCAGCCAATCCCACTGAATCTCGCCCAGAATGCCTAATGTCACGGCCCCGGTTCCATTCCAAAACAGCCCCACCAGAATCAGCGTATAGGCCACCGCTGTCTTATAATCGAGCCCGAACCAGCGCACCAACCACATCGTAACAAACAAGCCCGTGCCAGAGGTCAGAGAACCGTTTAGCGCACCAATCAACAAAAGCGCTGCGCCGCCTACTGCGTAACCCTGGGTGTCCCGATGTTTAGGTTCATACACAGTGCCCAAATCAGGCTTTAGAAACGAATAGATACCCAAGCCTGCGGTCAATACGCCCAACGCTATCTCGGCCGCCCTGTCCGGCACAACGAGAATCACACTGGCACCCGCGACAACACCAGGCAGGCCTGTTGCTAATATAAAGAGGGAAAAGCGGTAATCGATGGTACGCTCTTTCCAGTGACGCACGGTTGCGCCTACCCCCAAGGCCACACTGGCGACCTTATGTGTTGCCAGCGCGATAGAAAATGGCAGACCAAGAAAAATGAGCGCCGGCAGTTGAATCAGCCCCGCCCCACCACCCGCCAAGGCAGAAAAGGTATTCGCCAGCAATGACACCACGAACAGTAATAATTGCTCATCCCAATTCAAATCTACGCTCACTCCAATGTAAAATGCTTAGACAGCTATTAAGGGGTCTATGAATGCAAACTTTTTCCCAGAAACTCAGCCTGCTATTACTCATTGCCGTACCACTCAATGTACTTGCGGGCTCACTCTACCGTTGGACAGATGAGGAAGGCAACGTCCATTATACCGATCGCATTCCGCCACAGTATGTGGAACAAGGCTATCGTGTTATCAGCGAGCAGGGCTTAACCATCAAAACCATCGCATCCAAAAAGGACGAGCCAAAGCCTGATCCAGATGAAGCACTGAAAAAAGAGCTGGAAGCCAAAATCAAGGAAGATAAATCATTACTCTCAACCTACTCTGATGAATCTGAGATTCTATTAATTCGTGACCGCAAACTTCAAGACATCAAGGCCGTCATCACCTTACGCCAGGAAAGCATCCGCAAGCTTGAAAAGTCGTTCATAGAATACACTCGCACAGCCAGTGACTATGAGAAAAAGAATAAAGCGATTCCTGAAGAACTACAGCAAGATATTAAAGCAACCGAAGAACAAATTTCGGCTTATCAGAACATAGTAGAGGAAGAGAAACAAAAGCTGATTGACACTCAAGCTCACTTTGCCGAGCTTGTAGAACGCTACCGCAACATCTTACAGCTAATGCAGCAACTGGATGAAGTAAACGCGAAAACAGAAAATTAATTCAATATATAAAAAGCCCCCAAACAGTTTAAAAAATGTTCGGGGGCTTTTCGTTTTAACCTTTGATCAGTGTTCCCACACCTTCATCGGTAAACAGCTCCAGCAATACTGAATGAGCAACACGCCCATCAACAATATGCACAGCCTTCACACCACCTTGAGCGGCTTCCAAGGCACAACGAATTTTTGGCAACATACCACCGTAGATCGTGCCATCGGCAATCAAAGCATTCACTTCCTCAGGACCTAACCCCGTCAGCACTTTGTCATTTTTATCCAAAATGCCACCTGTGTTAGTCAACAACATCAGTTTCTCAGCCTGTAGCACTTCAGCCAACTTACCCGCAACCAAGTCGGCATTGATGTTATAAGACTGCCCGTCCTTACCTACACCGATAGGTGCAATAACAGGAATGAAATCGCTGTTCACTAACATATCAACGATTCCGCAATCGATAGAGGCAACCTCACCAACGTGACCAATATCAATAATCTCAGGCGTACTCATTTCCGGCGCGCTACGCTCGAACGTCAATTTGCGAGCATGAATCAAATCACCATCTTTACCGGTTAAACCCACCGCTCGACCACCGTGCTGATTAATCAGGTTAACAATCTCTTTATTAACCAAACCACCCAACACCATTTCAACCACGTCCATGGTCTCTGCATCTGTTACGCGCATACCGTCAACAAACTTGCTGTCTTTTCCAATGCGCTGCAACAAAGAACCAATCTGTGGGCCACCGCCATGCACTACAACAGGGTTAATACCGACAGTTTTCATTAACACAATATCGCGCGCGAAGCTTTGCTTTAGCGCTTCATCAACCATAGCGTTACCGCCGTATTTCACAACAACGGTTTTGCCCGCAAAGCGTTGAATATAGGGCAATGCCTCTGTTAATACTTTGGCAACATTAAACGCGGCATCTTTTGATAATGTCATATCTCTTTCCAGCTAGTACTTAAAAACGTGTTTCTAAAATGGCAAATGCATGCGAGGCTCAACCATTTGCATCGCAGTACGAAAAACACCTTGAATCGAAGCCAGACTCTCTTCGCTATCGGCCTCAAACCTCAAGGTAAGTGAAGGCGTTGTATTGGACGCGCGCACCAACCCCCAACCATCAGCAAAGTCAGCGCGCACACCATCGATAGTTGTTAACTGTGCACCTGGGAATTTGGCTTTTTGTTTCAGCACTTCCATAAACTTATGCTGCTGACCTTCATTCATATCAATCTTTAACTCTGGCGTAGCAACTGAGTCTGGCAAAATAGAGAATGCATCGGCCGATGAGCTAGCATTACGCGAAAGCAACTCAAGCAGACGCGCCATGGTATACAAACCGTCATCAAAACCAAACCAGCGATCATTAAAACAGAAGTGTCCGCTAAGCTCTCCACCCAGCAGCGCGTGTGACTCTTTCACTTTCGCTTTGAGCAGTGAGTGGCCCGTTGCCCCCATGATGCCGATACCACCCAATTGATCAATGGTAGCCTGCAAATTACGTGAACTCTTAACATCATAAATAATGGTGCCGCCCGGATTTGCCGCCAGTAGATCCGCAACAAAATACATCATCAAACGATCTGGCCAGATGATGTTGCCATCTGAGTCCACCACACCGATACGATCGCCATCACCATCAAACGCGATACCGATATCAGCGTTGTGCTGCTGCATTGCAACAATCAGATGATTAAGGTTCTCTGGTTGCGATGGATCCGGATGATGATGGGGAAAACTACCATCAACCTCACAATAGAGATCAACCACCTCACACCCCATGCTACGCAACAAAGGTACGGCAGCCACACTAGCAGCACCATTACCACAATCCACAACCACTTTAAGATGGCGAGAGATATCAACATCTCCTGCGATACGCGCAATATAATCAGCCATCAAATCCTGTGTGCTCAGCGAACCTTCTTCACCGCTAGTGTAGTCGCCATCTACGATGCGCTTATAAAGCTTCTGAATTGCATCTTGCGATAACGCTGTTCCCTGCAAAACCAGTTTAAAACCATTGTAGGTCGTTGGGTTATGACTACCAGTAATCATGATGCCGGAGCGCGCACTCAAGTAATGGGTCGCAAAATAGACCAACGGCGTTGGCACCAAACCCAAATCAACCACATCACGCCCTGAAGCACGCAGCCCTTGAATAAGGGCATCAGAAAGCTCTGGACTGGAGAGACGTCCATCACGCCCAACGACAATTGTTTGCTCACCAAACTGCTTGGCCTCGCTACCGAATGCACGACCTATATCATAGGCAATATCAGCAGTCAGAGTTTCGCCAACCACGCCTCTAATATCATATGCACGAAAGATAGTCGGAGAAACGCCAGGATTTGATGCCTGCGGATTTACCGCAGTTTTAGCCAACACACTAGGCTGTGGCTGGGCATCCTCCTCTTCCACCGCTACACCATCACGGTTATACAAAAGATCAACATAAGAGCGTTCAAAATCTGGCTCCTCTTCACCCTCTGTATCGTTTGCACCGCCACCTGCGCTGCCAGCAGACACTCCACTCGCCATCTGACATGAAGCCCAATCTAGCTCCTGAATCTGTTTAAAGATCGACTGATATTCAGAAAGAGAAAGTTGGTAGTCCTTACCCAACCAATGACCATTCAAACGATCCCACAAAAATTCATGAACCGTATTAAAACTCGCCCGCGCTTTTTTATCTGCAACGCGCCAGAACACCACCAATGCCAGCGCCACAGAAATCAAAACGCCAAGAGTTGAAAGCACATACGCCAACTGCCAACCCATTCCCATAATGACGAGCGTTTCAGGCATTTGCCAATAAGTAAGCTTCCAGCGAGCAGAGGTCAACTCAGCCGAGTTGGCTTTGCTCTTTTCTTTGATCGCAACAGCACCCAAGCTCATAAACACCTGTGTGGAGCCATCACTCAAAATCTGGCTCAACTCCAAGCGGCCCTTATCCATATAAGACTTAAACAACTGCAAAACGTCATTGTTAAATGTTTTAGCGTCGTAACGCGCCATCACATAACCAACCGTGATATCCCCTAACAAACGGTCTTTACGGATAACGGCACGCACCACATCGATATGAGCCTGCTCATCTTTTAGGTCATGAAACTCAACACCGGACTTCTTGCCCTTCTGAGCATTGTGAACCAAATCCAATTCACTATAACTAAGCTTTGGGTATTCCCCCAAATAGCTACGTTCTCTACCTGCGGACAGTAGCATCACATCCAGAGCACCAATCGCCTTAGCCAACTCCATTTGACGCTGCTCAATACCTTCAGCATTTGCCAGAGTCTGCTGAGTCAAAGGATCTGCTGCCAACGCATCAACCGGTACAACATAACGATCAAGCTGATATTGAACCTTACGTGTCAACTCAGTTTGCACCTCGGCGCTGGCACGATTTGCCTCCTGAATCATTGCGCCCTCAACAGCGAAATAACCGACTGATGCAACCAGCAGTAGAAAAGCAGCCACACCGGCATACACCTGAAACAGCGTAGCCTTTAACGAGCTACCCGCTGTTTTTTTCTGCTGATTATTGTTTTTTTCTTTTTTTAACATCCGAAACCCTAGTCCCCCAAACGCCGCGGGTAAGAATTAATGACGGCCTGTATGACCAAACCCACCGGCACCACGTTCGCTCTCTTCGAACGTTTCAACCACTTCCAGCTGTGCCTGTACAACAGGAACGATGACCATCTGAGCGATACGCTCACCCACATTCACGGTAAAATTCTCATTGCCACGATTCCAGCACGAAACAAACACTTGCCCCTGATAATCAGAATCAATCAAACCAACTAGGTTACCCAGTACAATCCCGTGCTTGTGCCCTAATCCAGAACGAGGCAATAACATCGCAGCCAAACCCGAATCATCTAAGTGAATAGCAATGCCTGTTGGAATCAGGTGTGTCTCTCCGGGTTTAATCTCCAGCGGCTCTTCCACACAGGCGCGCAAGTCCAAACCTGCGGAACCAGCTGTTGCATATTCTGGCAGTGGAATTTCATTTCCGATCCGTGAATCCAGTACTTTAACCTGAAGTTTGTGCATGATACCTCTCTGCAATCAGTGCAATTAGTTGGCGCGCAACATCTGCTTTATCCGCGCGCTCAATTTCCATTGAATCATTATCCCAAAAAACGGTTAGGGCATTATCATTGGCTTCAAAACCCTGCCCTGCACCCACTTGATTGGCAGCCACCATATCGAGTTTTTTGTTCTTGAGCTTACCGCGAGCGTACTGCTCTAGCTCATGCGTTTCCGCAGCAAAACCAACGGTAAACGGCCCACCGGAAAGCGCTGCTACCGAGGCCAAAATATCGTCCGTACGCTCCAACGCAACACTCATGCTAGCGTCGTTCTTTTTAATCTTTTTATCCGCGCTCATCTTTGGCCGGTAATCAGCCACAGCTGCCACCCCAATGAATATATCGCTCTGTTCAATTGAAGCATGCACAGCATCATACATTTGCTGCGCCGTGACCACATCAACACACTCAACACCCGTGGGTGCCGCTAAGTTAGTAGGGCCCGAGACCAGCACAACATTAGCGCCCGCCTTCGCCGCAGCATTGGCAATCGCGTAGCCCATCTTACCCGAGCTGCGATTGCTAATATAACGCACGGGATCAATGGGTTCCTGGGTAGGACCAGCGGTAATCACGACATTTACGCCACACAGTAACCCCTGCCGCCAATGCGCAACCAGGTGAGCAACCAGGTCCGCTGGCTCCACCATCCGGCCAGCCCCCACCTCGCCACAGGCCTGTTCACCAGAAGCAGGGCCAATCACCTCAACTTCGTTGCTACGCAAGATTTCCATATTGGCCTGTGTCGCGGCGTTCTCCCACATCAGATGATTCATTGCTGGCGCAACAAAAATCTGAGCTGAAGTCGCCAAACATATCGTACTGAGCAAATCATTCGCGGCACCATGGGCAATTCGCGCCAAGGTATTTGCGCTGGCCGGCGCAATCAATATGGCATCCGCCCAGCGGGCCAGCTCGATATGCCCCATCGCCGCCTCAGCAGCGGGGTCCATCAATTCGCTATGAACTTCATGCCCAGACAACGCCTGCAACGTTAGAGGCGTAATAAATTCCATTGCCCCCTGCGTCATTACCACGCGCACCTCAGCCCCCCGCTTACGCAACAGGCGAATAAGCTCGGCACTTTTGTAGGCGGCAATGCCGCCTGTCACACCCACCACAATATTGCGGCCAGCGAGACTATGAAACCCGGTCAATCACAACTCCTTCAATATAGAGCTTGGCAAACAAAGGCGATAACATACCACTCTTTTATAGTTAGAATGTAGCGACACTTTAATATTTAGTACACACAGCACAATTCATACTGATTCAATTACATTCGCCACAACGACGGGGGTCACATGGCAATTACGGATTGGCCTGCAGATGAGCGGCCACGCGAAAAACTTTTACAAAAAGGCGCAACAGCCCTTTCAGATGCGGAACTACTGGCAATATTTCTCCGTACTGGAATTCCGGGAAAAACCGCTGTTGATCTGGCGCGCGAACTACTCGACGAATTTGGGGGGCTACGCCCCATCCTCACCGCCAATCAGCAACAGTTTTGCAGAGGCAAAGGACTGGGCAGCGCAAAATACGTACAACTCCAGGCGGTAATCGAAATGGCACGCCGCCATCTGGACGAGCAACTACAGAAAGGTGACGCCCTGAGCAGCCCCCAAGATACACGGCGCTATCTAACCTCAAGACTGCGAGACTACCATCACGAGGTTTTCGCCTGCCTATTCCTCGACAATCGCCATCGCGTCATACAGTTCGAAGAGCTATTCTCCGGCACTATCGACGGCGCCGGTGTCTACCCCAGAGAGGTCGTAAAACGTACGTTACACCACAATGCGGCGGCTGTTATCTTCGCTCACAATCATCCATCCGGCATATCCGAGCCAAGCCAATCTGACCGCCACATCACAGATAGGCTGACACAAGCGCTTAATTTGATCGATGTCAGGGTGTTGGATCACATCATTATCGGCGATGGAGAGCACACATCTTTTGCTGAAAGGGGCTGGATATAGTCCAAAAAGGCAAATCCAGGGCAAAATCCCTCATTTAAATGGCTCAAACCCAAATTAATCACAGACAAAGACTTGAATCCGGCAGGCTAAATCTATAGAATCGCCGTTCTTCTGTCCGCCGGTGTGCGACGAAAAAAGAATTATTGGAGCAAAACTCATGTCGAGAGTATGTCAAGTAACGGGCAAGCGCCCAATTTCCGGGAACAACGTTTCCCACGCAAACAACAGAACTAAGCGCCGCTTTTTGCCTAACCTACACACTCATCGTTTTTGGGTTGAAAGCGAAAAACGCTGGGTTAAACTGCGCGTTTCAACCAAAGGTATGCGCATTATCGACAAATGCGGCATCGATGCTGTATTAAACGATATTCGCACACGCGGCGAAAAAGTGTAAGGAGATAGATCATGGCAAAGAGCGCACGCGAAAAAATCCGCCTAGTATCAAGCGCTGGTACTGGTCATTTCTACACAACTGACAAGAACAAGCGCAACATGCCTGAGAAAATGGAGATCAAAAAATACGATCCCGTTATTCGCCAGCATGTTATGTATAAAGAAGCCAAAATCAAATAAGGCTTTTTTATAAAGGCATTCAATAAAAAACCCGCTTAAGGCGGGTTTTTTATTGGCCTAAATTTCTGCCAAATTAAAATAGAGTCCGAAGCGGTTAGCTCCGGTACTCCGCATTAATTTTTACGTAATCGTAAGAAAGATCAGTCGTCCAAACACTCGCTTCCGCCTCACCCCTACCAAGCACAATACGAATAGAAATCTCTTCCTGATCCATCACATTTTGCCCAGCCTCTTCGGTATAAGCAGCCTCTCTAGCACCAGCACGGACGATACAAACATCCCCTAGGTAGATATCAATACGCGAAACATCCAACCCTTCCACACCAGCACGACCCACAGCGGCTAAAATGCGCCCCCAGTTAGGATCTGATGCAAACAACGCCGTTTTCACAAGAGGTGAATGTGCTACGGTATAAGCGACCTGGCGACACTCCTCCACACTTGCCCCACCTTGCACATTGATCGTAACAAACTTGGTTGCCCCCTCACCGTCACGAATCATCGCCTGAGCCAGAAACTGACACACACCAAGCACAGCATCCGCAAACGAAGCAAAACCACCATCCTGATCAGACGCAAACGAAACACCAGACTGACCAGTCGCGACCAGCACGCACGAGTCATTAGTAGAGGTATCACCATCCACGGTAACAGCATTAAAAGAAGCATCGGAAGCCTGCTTCAACAAACCTTTCAACAAAGCGACATCAACAGCCGCATCAGTCGCCACGTAGGCAAGCATCGTTGCCATATCGGGCTTGATCATACCCGAGCCTTTGGCAATACCTGTAATAGTCACTGTCTTGCCATCAATCTCGATCTGCTTTGAAATACCCTTGGGCACCGTATCAGTGGTCATAATTGCCCGTGCAGCCACATCCCAAGCCACCGCACTCAAAGAGTCTTTAGCTTGCGGAAGCGCTGCAGCAATTTTGCCTACCGGCAGCAACTCACCAATCAAGCCCGTTGAAAAAGGCA
>JBNKYV010000172.1:0-19206 GCA_050301075.1 Gammaproteobacteria bacterium | reverse complement strand
AAAGTAGAGTCATCTTTAATGTTCTTGGTTAACACATAACCATCCATCTCAGGCATCTCAACATCCGTCAACACTAGCTGAACGAAATCGGTAATCGGCACGCCCTGTTCCTTCGCTCGCTGTTTAAACTCTTGCATCTTGTTCCATGCTTCAAGACCATTGTTGGCACTGATATATGACATGCCCATTTTTTCCAAAGTCTTGGCAATCTGTTTGCGTGCAACAGAAGAGTCATCAGCAAACAGTACGGTTTTCGGTCTGGCAACCGCATCCACACCTTGATAGAGATGTTGTTCCTCTTCCTCTGCTTGAGTTGCCTCTGCAAGAATCTTTTCAACATCCAGAATCATGGCAATGCGGCCATCTTCCAGTTCGGATACGGCAGTAATCAAACCACCCATACGATGCGCCATCATGGGCGGTGGCACTTTAATCTGATTCCATTCCATGCGAAGAATGTGCTCAACAGAACCCACCAAAAAACCAAGCATGTTGTTATTGTATTCACTCACAATCATGATCTTGGGTGGCTCCGCAGCATCCACACCACAAAAGTGGGCCAGGTTCACAACGGGAATCATCGTTCCGCGCAAGCTCACCATGCCTTCTACACCCGGGGGCACATCGGGCGCATGCGTAATCTCAGGAATATGGATTACTTCACGCACCTTAAATACGTTAATGCCAAACACCTCTTCTTTATTGGTGTTTTTATCAAAGCCAAGACTAAACAATAGAATCTCTAAACGATTGGAGCCAGCCAAACGTGTACGATCATCTACCGACTGAATAAAATCACTCATGATGCAAATCCCTTCTAGGCCTACACAGCCCGGAAATTACAGCCCCCAATTGACTCGGATAGACCGGACACTCCAGCAATGTGGCAAACACAGCAGAAAACCGGCCCTGCCTTACTTTGTCGGCATTCATTGGTAAAAACTAAACTAATTGTTTGCGGATATTTGCCGCTTGGGAAAAGGGGTAATAGTTCGCTATATTGGTCAGCAATGAAACTCACCATACAAACCACACGAGAAGACCATCGCATCGCTTGGCTGACAGCATTGGCCATCAGTATTCATATACTGGAAAGTGCCCTGCCCAGCCCATTTCCCGGTGTAAAACCCGGGTTGGCCAATGTTGTGACAGTGGTTTGTTTAATGCTCTATGGCTGGAACACCGCTGCATGGGTAAGCCTATTGCGGGTGCTGGTTGGCTCATTGTTTATTGGTACCTTTCTGACTCCAACGTTCGCACTCAGTCTTTCTGGTGCAATCGCCAGCATTACAGTGTTATGGATTGCCTCACGCATCGCAGGTAACCACATCAGTGCTATTGGTTTTAGCCTGTTAGCCGCCATGGCACACATGAGCGCGCAATTCCTGACTGCGTATCTATTATTTATTCCGCACGAAGGTTTATTCCATTTGCTGCCGATATTGCTAACGGTTGCCATCATTTTTGGTCTTATAAGTGGCATAATTGCAAATCGGGTTATCAAACAAATTCAGGACGAATGAGCACAGCTATAACCACACCCAAGATTACTGCGCGAGACAGACTCACTTTCACGCTGTTTCTTTCTGTTGCCCTCAACCTATTGGTGATACTTGGCATCACCTTTGACTTTGAGGATGTGTTGAAAACGGAGGAGCCGTTGCCGACACTCGAAGTCATCCTGGTCGAAAAAAATGAAGATACGCAGGAAAACGAAGATGCGGATTTCTTGGCCCAGGCCAACCAGGAGGGCGCGGGTAATACTGAGGACCGCAGCCGCCCAACCACCATGGAATCAGCCCCCGCGTTACCTATCCCCATGCAGGGCGATTCCAATATGATCCAACCCGAGCAGGTGGCCAATGACAGAGCCGGCCAACAGGAAGTGCTGACGGCCTTCCAAAGTGACTACATGGTTCCAGACCAAGACAACCCGGACGAAAAACAGGCCGAACAAACCACCTCAGCACAGCTCATGGTCAATGGCCAAGAGATCGCACGCTTGAGCGCAGAGATCCAACGCTCCATGGAGATCTACTCAAAACGTAAGCAACACCGCTACATCAGTGCCAGTACCAAAGAGTTCCGCGATGCCGCCTACCACGACGCCTGGCGCCGTAAAATTGAACGCATCGGCACACTTAACTTTCCCAAAGAAGCCATGCGCGCCAAAGCCGGTGCCCAGCAACTGGTGCTGGATGTCGGCATCAACGCCAATGGCACAGTGGAAAGCATCACCATCCGCCGCTCTTCCGGCCAAAAGAATCTGGACGACGCCGCCATACGCATCGTACGTCTAGCGGCCCCATTTGCACCGCTACCACCGGAAATGCGCAAGGACACCGATGTACTGCACATCACCAAAACCTGGCTGTTTATGCCTGATAACACCTTGAGCACCAAGTAATTTTTCAATTTCAGGCCTGTCAACCCTTGTTGTTAAGGCTAACAGAGACAATACTGTTGGTATGGGAAACGATATTTCGCTCACCAATCACTTTTTAATTGCTATGCCGCAATTAAATGACCCCAACTTCTTCCACACCGTGACCTATATTTGTCAACACGATGAAGAAGGAGCCATGGGTATCATCATCAACCGCCCCATCGGTATGAACATGGGCGAAGTCTACTCACACCTAGAGATCGACTGCGATGACGCTAAACTCAGCAACCAGCCCATTTTTTTCGGCGGCCCGGTTCAGTGTGAGCGCGGTTTTGTGCTTCATCGCGGTGGCAATTGGGAAGGCACCATGGAAATAGCGGAAGACCTATCCCTCACCACCTCCAGCGACATACTCGGTGATATCGCCCAGCACAATGGCCCAAACCAGAACCTGGTCGCGCTGGGTTATGCCGGCTGGGGCGCGGGCCAACTTGAAGAAGAGATGGCCGCCAACGCCTGGTTAAGCGTGCCAGCCAACAGTGAAATCATTTTTGACCTACCTGTGGAAAAACGCTGGAAAGCCGCCGCCACCCTGCTTGGCGTAAACCTTGAGTTAATTTCAGAAGAAGTCGGCCACGCCTAAGAACAATCCGTTAAAATTGGACCATGCAAAAAACTCGTACAGCGCTGGCGTTTGATTTTGGCCGCAAACGTATTGGTGTCGCCATCGGCCAGGAGCTCACCGCCACCGCCAGACCACTGGCCACCGTGCAAACGGTCAACAACAAACCTGACTGGGCACATATCGAACGACTCATCAAAGAGTGGCAGCCCGAGATTCTCATCATCGGCCTGCCGATGAACATGGATGGCACCGAGCACGACATGAGCAAGGCAGCGCGCAAATTTTCCAACCAGCTACATGGCCGCTTTAACCTACCAGTAGAACTGGTAGATGAACGCCAAACCTCCATGGAAGCAGAAGCCATCATCACCGAAGCACGCCGCGATGGGCACATCAAACGCAGCAAAAGCAAAACGGCGATTGATCAAATCGCCGCAGAGCTGATTTTAAAACGTTGGCTGGATAGCTACTAAAACCTTACTCGCCTTCCCGGCCCGCTCTTCCCCATAGTGAAAACAGCCATCGATCGGTACAATACCGAGAACCATCAACTGGCTGTCACAATCACAGCCTCCATTCAAGGATCAGGCAAGGAACAGGAATGACCCAGTCAATCGACATCACTCAGACACTCAACACTATCAGCGATCAACTCAAAGTACGTATGCAAGAGCTGGGCGCGGATGCACCCGTGATGATCGGTATTCATTCCGGCGGCGTTTGGATTGCAGAAAAGCTGCACAAACAGATGAACATTCAGGAGCCCCTGGGACACCTGGATATCTCATTTTATCGTGATGATTTCACACGCATTGGCATGAACCCACAGGTCAAACCTTCACACCTGCCTTTTAACGTTGATGATCGTCATATCATCCTGGTTGATGACGTATTGCACACTGGCCGCACCATTCGTGCCGCACTTAACGAAATTTTTGATTACGGTCGTCCCGCTTCAGTTACACTAGCGGTGTTGATTGATCGCGGCGGCAGAGAGTTACCCATCGAAGCGAACATTGTAGGCGCCACCATGAAACTGGAAGCGGACAACAATGTAAAACTGCAAGGCCCTGAACCACTTAGCCTGCAGTTTAAAAACGGTAGCAACTAATCGCCACCGCCTATTAAGGCTTATCGAATAGAATCAGTTATCGATCAAATTCAGAGTAAGGAATCGCATGATCCGCAGGAATATCCAACTCGACTCAAATGGCCGCCTCCGCCACTTCCTCACCATTGAAGGACTCAAGCGACAGGTGCTAGTCGACATTCTCGATACCGCAGAATCACTCAGCGCCGTTACAGATCAAGCGGTGAAAAAAGTCCCGCTACTGCGCGGCAAAACCATCGTAAACCTCTTTTTTGAAGCCAGCACACGTACCCGTACCACCTTTGAGCTGGCCGCCAAACGCCTCTCGGCAGATGTACTTAATCTCAACATTGCCGCATCCGCCACCAAGAAAGGCGAAACACTGTTAGATACTCTCGCCAACCTGCAAGCCATGCACTGCGACATGTTCGTAGTACGCCATGCAGAGAGTGGCGCTGCACACTTCATCGCCAAGCATGTTGCGCCACACATCAGCGTGGTCAATGCAGGTGATGGTCGCCATGCACACCCCACACAAGCGATGCTGGATATGTTCACCATCCGCCGTATCAAAGGGGATTTTTATCCACTGAAAGTCGCCATCGTCGGCGACATCCTGCACTCACGTGTTGCCCGTTCACAAATTCACGCCCTGACGACGCTGGGGGTTACCGAGGTACGCGTAATCGGCCCTAAAACACTAATCCCCAAAGATGTTGAGTCACTCGGCGTACATGTCTATCACGACCTGGAAAAGGGCCTGGAAGATGTAGATGTTGTCATCATGCTACGTCTGCAAAACGAGCGCATGCAAGGCGCGATGCTGCCAAGCGAGCACGAATATTTTCAACTTTACGGCCTCACCGAGGCCAAGCTGCAAGCCGCCAAACCGGACGCCATTGTCATGCACCCCGGCCCGATCAACCGCGGCGTAGAGATTGAATCCAGCGTGGCCGATGGCCCGCGCTCAGTCATCCTGCAGCAAGTCACCCACGGCATTGCCGTGCGTATGGCAGTCATGTCCACCTGCCTGGGCACCGCCCAAATGGTAGCCCAAGAAGGAGGAGCGGCCTAATGCGTATTTTGATTAAGAATGGTCGCGTTATCGATCCTGCCAACAACATTGATGGCGTACATAATGTCTTTATCGCCGATGGCAAAATTGCCGCCGTGGGCGAATCCATCACCGGTTTTCAGCAAGACAAAGAGATTGATGCCAGTGGCAAACTGGTCATGCCCGGCTTGGTAGACCTTTCCGTACGCCTGCGCGAACCCGGTTACGAACATAAAGCCACCATCGCCTCAGAAACGGCTGCTGCCGCTGCGGCCGGTATCACCTCTTTGGCCTGTCCGCCTGATACCGACCCGGTCATCGATACCCCTGCGGTCGCTAAGCTGATTCGCCAACGCGCCGAGTACGCCGGCATGTCGCGCGTCTACGCCATCGGCGCCACTACTAAAGCGCTGAAAGGTGAGCACCTAAGTGAATTGGGCGCACTCAAGGAGATTGGCTGTGTGGGCGTAGGCAATAGCTATATTCCCTTTAAGAGCCCACAGATCATGAAGCGCATCATGGAGTATGCCGCCACATTTGATCTGACAGTTCACCTGTTTTCGGAAGACCCAAGCCTGCGTGACAACGGCTGTATGCACGAAGGTGGCGTCAGCACCCGTCTGGGCCTGCCCGGCATTCCAGAGGCGGCAGAAACAGTCGCTGTGGCGCGTGACTTGGCGCTAGTGGCAGATACCGGCGTACGCGCCCACTTCTGTCGCATCTCTACCGCCAAGGCGGCACAGATGATCGCCCGCGCACAATACGATGGTCTACCAGTCACCATGGATGTGTCAGCCCATCAACTCTATTTAACAGATATGGATGTTGGCGAGTTCGACAGCCAGTGTCACGTGCGTCCACCGCTACGCAGCCAACGCGATATGCTTGCCCTGCAAGAGGCCGTTGCACGCGGTACCGTCAGCGTCATCTGTTCAGACCATCAGCCACACGAGCGCGATGCCAAGCTTAATCCGTTCCGTGAGAGTGCCAGCGGCATCTCTGCTCTAGAGACTTTGTTGCCTCTGACGCTACGTCTGGCAGACGAAGGCAAGCTGAGCCTCAGCGATGCGATTGAGCGGGTTACCATTGGCCCTGCCAAGGTTTTGGGCATCAATGCCGGTACGCTGGACGAAGGCCGTGCCGCCGATATCATCGTGGTTGATCCCGAGAAATACTGGACAGTTTCTGAAAGCACCATCCGCAGCCGTGGTAAAAACACACCGTTTATGGGCTGGGATCTAAAAGGCGTGGTTGAGCAAACGCTGATGGATGGCAAGCTAATTTTCGATGGTGCCAACTAGTTCGGCAAGAAGGTAATAAAAAAGGGTAATTAAGCAATTACCCTTTTTACGTTAATGTTAGAACATTAGAATCCGATAAGACTGAATGCAGGAAGGCAACCCGTGCACATCCGTCACCGCCCCGTGACTAACAAATCGTAGGTGTACACAAGGTCGGCACATCCTGCATCCAGAACCCGCTTAGTCGGAACTGGAGCCGGTGCGCAGTTGGGCACTGCGTACCGGCCAATTCCCACCTTGTTTACACTTTAAATTGAGAGATAGTTGATTGCAGTTGAGTCGCCATCGCTGCAACGTTCTCAGTTGCCGCAGTGGTTTCATTCACCGCTTCAGAGTTTTGATCCGCCAGATTATTCAGCAGAATAATGCTTTGGTTGATCTCTTCCGAAACACTGCTTTGCTCTTCAGCCGCACTCGCGATTTGTGTATTCATATCGTTGATCGTCATTACCGCTGCGGTAATGGTCTCTAACGATGCACCCGCTTGTGAGGCACGCTCAACACTCTCTTGCGCTTGAGAGCGACCTGTTTCCATCACGCCCACCGCATTTTTCGCGCCGCTTTGTAGCTTGACGATCATCTCTTCGATCTCAGCGGTAGACTCTTGCGTGCGTTGTGCCAATGTACGCACTTCGTCCGCAACCACCGCGAAACCACGGCCTTGCTCACCTGCACGCGCAGCCTCAATCGCAGCATTCAATGCCAACAGATTGGTTTGCTCTGCAATCTCTTTGATTACATCAACGACGCGACCAATCGCTTCACTGTCCTGGCCCACTTGGTTGATTGCCTCTGCGGCATTCTCAACACCTTGTGCCAACGCTTGAATAGATTCAATAGTGCTTTGCACAACCGCTTTACCTTCTTGAGCCTCTCTGTTCGCTTCGTTAGCTGACTCAGCTGTTGCAGATGCATTTTTAGCCACTTCCAGCACGGTAGCAGACATCTCATTAACAGCCGTAGCCACCTGCTCTACTTGGCCTTTCTGCTCATGGATACTTTGATTCGTCTCTTCAGCTGCAGAGGCCAACTGTTCTGCCGAGGCGGATAGCTCTTGCGACGAGTTGTTCATATCCGTTGCCATGTTGTGCAGATTATCGCGCATGGCTTTCAATGCCTGCTCCAGATCACCCAGCTCATCATGATGTTTCACTTTCACTTGATGAGTCAGATCACCACTGGCAATGATTTGTGCGACATCAATCGCCTCTCTCATGGCAGTGGTAATCGCACGAATGATAGTGAAGGCAACAATTGCAGCCAGCACTGAAGTAATAATGGTAACCGTTGTCAGCGTAGTAAACGCAGCCTGCTCATCATGCTCGGCATTTTGCGCAGCGGCGGCAGTAAATTTATCAATCTGTTGCAATAACGCTTCCAGCTCATGATCGATATTGGCCTCTTCTGCCTCTACGCCTTCCGATGCCTCTAGCGCGCCATTTTTATCGCCTTGTGCCAACATCACGAAGATAGACTGCACATGATGCTTATAATCTTCATGCTCTTTTTCAACCCGTTTCAGGCCTTCCAGAACGTCAGTAAACGCTTGTTTCTCTTCGTCATTATGGGCTGCATCAAACGATTCCTGGGCGATCTCCTCACCCTTTACCAGCTCCTCAGCAATAGCACCATTCAACCCTTCAAAATGATCAACAGCTTTCTTGAAATGCTCTTCTGCACCACCCGTGACACCAATCTCACTGCCTTCACGCAGGGCGCGCTCGAAGTTGATCGCCTGCTCTAATTGATTAACGGTGATTTCTGTCACCACATTGGTAAGAGGAATATCCTCTTCAGCGATCTGCGCCAGCTCGCTGCCTATACTGTCCATCTTCGACAGTGCGAAAATCATACTGCCAATGAGCGCTAAGATTAAACCTCCGGTTAACATACCGAGTTTGGCTTTTATAGTGAGTTTGGAAAATGCATTCATGAGTGTTTCTCCTACTTCTTAATGTTTGCCAAATACATCTTATTTAGATGACAACAAAAATCGGTCATTCAGAGGTTGCACGGGACGGGCGTTCTCATGAATAACAGACAAAAACTTATTTACTTGCGCGTGGGAGATATCCACGCTCTCTTTCATTACAAACCAGCGCACTCCCTCGCTGCATGGTGGCGTAGTCAATGAACCGCGGTAGTGGTTGTAATCGTGATCTCCAGGTAATAGATCGGCCGGATTCACGTGTACGCCAGCAATTTGTTGAACATCGCTTTTATGCGTTGGCATGTAATTCCAAAGTTGCGACACCAGTGGATGGGTATCCCCCACGGTGAGCATCACCCCAACGACAGCCAGTTGCTTGGCCTCGTTCATGTGAACAAAGTGCGCTTCCATTGGCGCGTTGCGGCCTTGGAACTGATGCTCACTTGGGCTATGAAAATGTACTTGAACCAGCTTGTACTCTTCGCCGCTGATTTTCAGGGAACTGTGATAGTCCGCCGAACTTGGCAGTGGATATTTCTTGCCAGCGATCATGACGAAGTTATTGCCGCTGCCGTGTTTAGGCACACCGGCATTGAATTGAATGGTGTGGCCGTTATTCACAATTTGTAGCGGCACAGATGAATAATTGAATTCGAGATCGAACATTTTTTCAGAATTGCTGACGTAATCAATATCGATAGGTGATTGATTTCGCCCGTATTTACAGGTGCTAAACTCTTCTGCCAGATCACCCCAGCGGTGAGGACCATTAGAACCGCTATATGACCAGTGTGGTTTACCTACACCGTGGCCGCCACCATGACTGGGCGCGTTATTATCACTCGCACTATGCGATGCCGCGCCACCATGACTAGGGGCTGAACTGGCACTGTGACCAGAATCGTGACTGGAACCATGACCACCGGTATCATGGCTGCTGGCAGCTGCATGGCCACCGCCATGGCTATCACCATGACTATTGTTTGACGCAAATACAGCAACAGGAAAAATTAGAGAAAAGCACAAGGCGGCAGTACGTACTCTCATAGGAACACCTCAACTACGCAATTCAAGTTAAACTACAAAACTTGGTTAAAGCCTAAGAGTCCGTTCTTCCCCCGAGAGACACGCCAATTTAAGAATTAACTAATGCTTTGTTAACCATTTGTTAAATTTTTGTTAACTCTCTCATTTTTCATGTATCGGTTTAATCTATTTTTTTCTTGAGGCGAATATTAGAAAAACATAAATTTTCGTATAAAGAGAGCCAGAAAAGGCATGCTTTTGTTCTTAAAATATAAATAGTTATCGAAAAATTTAGACTTAGAATTTTTTTCAATTCGCCCTTTTTTCACCCATGAATCAAAACGCTAAAAGCACTATTCGACAAGTTAAAACGCTCTCCGAGAGCTATACGCTAGTTGACATATCCATCCCTGAAACCAGCGATATTCAGGCCGGATATTCAATTGAAATCGATGGGGTGCACTATGAGATCATGAGCATTTCACACCACTCTAATACGCTACAGCTGCTCACAAACATCCCGCCAGAGACACTTAAGCCAGGTAATACAGCTCTGTTACAGATAATCGAGCAGCCATTCGCCCCGGCTCACGCGGAGTACCCGCTCCTATTAATTGGTGAGGATATGGGCATAGCCCCTGTCATCTGCGCCGCCCAACAGCTAAGGCAGAAGTACAAAGGACGTTTGGCAGCCTTATTAGGCTTTCATGAGCAACTACCGTTTAGGCCTGCCCCATCAAGAATGATGTTGCCGTCTCTACCACCCCATGTAATTGGGGCTGTACCACTTCTGGAAGAGTGGAATATCGCCAGCCGCATTGCCCACACAGAGATGACGCCCGGTTGTTACGAGGGCTCGGTGTTAGAGCTATTACGGGCCTGGCTACAGGGGCTTAATGATGGGGAGCAAATTGAGATACTGGCATGCACCAGTCAGGAAACGACCAAAGGGATAAAAGCACTGGCAGAGGAGTATCACCTCCCCTGCCGGATTCGGATTTGCTAACGATTAAGAGCTAAACGGGCTGTTATTGGTAACGCGCTGCTTGTTACGCAGTGGATAAACAGCACTCTTGGTTTCATCATCTGCCAGAGTGATACCGTCCATTGCCGAGGCCAGCTCGTCTGGCGTAACGCCTTTGCCCAGTTTAATCATCAAACGAATATCATTTGGCGAATCGGCATGCAGAATCGCCTCTTCTTTGCTGATCTCACCCGCTTGATACAGTTCAAACAGTGCATGATCGAAGTCGCGCATACCTTGCTGGCTTTTCTTCATTGCATCACGCAATAGGTGAATCTCACCACGCAGGATAAGATCTGAAACCAGCGGTGTATTCAACATGATCTCGGCCGCCACACGGCGCCCTACGCCACTGATGTGTGGAATCAGACGTTGCGCAACAATCGCTTTTAGGTTGAGCGACAAATCCATCAACAGCTGCGAGCGACGATCTTCTGGGAAGAAGTTGATAATGCGATCCAGCGCCTGATTGGCATTAGTCGCGTGCAGCGTGGTCAAAACCAAGTGACCGGTTTCGGCAAACGCGATGGCGTGCTCCATGGTTTCACGCGTACGAATCTCACCGATCATGATGACATCGGGCGACTGGCGCAGCGTGTTCTTCAATGCATTATCGAACGAGTGCGTATCGATACCCACTTCACGTTGAGTGACGATACACCCTTCGTGGTGATGAACGTATTCAACCGGATCTTCTACGGTAACGATATGGCCACGGCTGTTACGATTGCGATACCCCACCATAGATGCCAAGGTGGTTGATTTACCTGACGCCGTTGCCCCAACCACAATCACCATGCCGCGCTTGCCCATAGAGAGCTCTTTAAATTGCGGAGGCAGACGCAGCTCTTCGAAGGTCGGGATATCCGTTTTGATACGGCGAATAACCATGCCCACTTCGTTTTGCTGCTGGAAGACGTTAACGCGGAATCGCCCTACTGAGGGCTCGTTGATCGCAAAGTTTGCTTCCAGGTTTTCTTCGAATTCTTTGGTCTGGTTGGGAGACATCGTGCCTCTCACCAGCACCTCTACCTGCTTGCTGCTCAGCGCTTTGTCGAAGATTGGACGGATGACACCATCGATCTTCAACGTTGGCGGCATACCAGGCGTAACAAATAAGTCTGAAGCCTCTTGCTTCACAACTAGCTTCAGAAACGTATTGAGTGTTGCTGACTCTGAATACTGATCCTTGTATTTAGACGTCACGACTGAGACCCCTTCTCAAAAATTATATTAACAACATCCCCAAACTCCCTCTAAAGCATCTTACCTGAACTACTTTCACACAAAAACCCAGTGCGACGAGCAAGAATCGGAAGCTAGAGAAACGCGCCTACGTGTTCAAATTTACACTACAAATCCATTTAGCGCACTTAACACAGCGTAACGAATATACTGCGCTATCCTAGGGATACATCCATCATACGTGATTACAGCCAGATTATTACCTCTTTATAAATAAGTAAATAACTATTTCTGAGGCTGGCTGGGTTGGGAATCGGAACACGCCAAACGAGAGTAAAATATCTTCTGCGAAACTATTGCTCTTCGGGCTTCATGAACACAACCTCATTGACCAAGTAATCCCAGCGGTCTTCTTCCCAGTGTTCATATCCATCTGCCAAGGTGGCCGTTCCGTCGAGCAAAACGCGTGCGCCATTCGTCCCTGCTGTAAACTCAACCACTGCGGGTTCAGAGGCATTACACATGTAGTTAGAAAAATACCCCCAAACATTTACCGTTGCAGGCGCAGCCGTCAGCTCCGTATAAAGCAGGTTACCGCCGGAATCTTTCTTGTCGATCGTTTGGGTGGTATCAATGGTAATCGCCAATTCTTCACGTGTGACCGCATTTTGTGTTTCAAATGCAGTGTAGGGCGTGGTTTTAACGCGACGAATCAGTGCATGGCGTGCAGGTGAAGCGCTCACCATCTCCATTGGCCAACAGCCGCTAGCCGCGTTGACAGTGATCTGGTAACGCCCCGCACGAGCCAATACCTGTGCTAGTGAACGATCAGCCCCACCGATGCCAAGAATGCCCTTACCCTCTGCCACGGCAGTATCAAACAGCTCTAACACCACATCATCGGAGATAATATCGTTTACAAAAATTACTACGTCGTAATCGGCAAGCTCGCTTGCGATACCCGCCGGTGTTTTCCAGGTGTTAGTGGCAAATTTTTTGTTAACACCAAAATCAGAGGTGATCATGACATCGATAATGCCCCGGCGCTGATCCAGCCAGACGATGTTGCCGCTATCGATTTGCGCATTAGTTTGCGCAAAAGAGTTAGAGGTGATTTGCGTGCTGGACATAGCATTAAGATCAAACGCCCAGATATCGTATTGATTATCACGAAAGTCCTGCCACACGACATAGTTACCAGAAATAGCAGGCAGAATCTGGTCATTCGTGGTCACCGCAACGTTTATAACGCCCGGAGAATCTACGTTATAGGCAAGGACGTCGAAATCACTACCGTTATACGATTGCCAAGTCACAAAACTACCCGATACTTTGGGATTCCACTGCTGCTGCGCGGCATTCGTAACAACAATGTCGCTGCCGTTCTTTCCTGCACCTAAGAGTCGGGCTGCGCGAATATTATCTGCACTGCCACTGTTATCAACCCAAACCACCAGATTGCCATCAACTTCAGGACTAAACTGGCTGCTGGTTAAAGAGTTTGTGATATCAAATGTTGTACCGGTAGGGATGTAATAGGCTTTGATGTCGCTAAAACCGTTCTCGTAATACTGCCAAACCACGTAGTCGCCAGAAATTTTAGGGTACCACTCATCCCCCAGTTCCTGAGCGATAGCGAACTCACCAATAGCAGGAGCGGAAATACGATAGGCATAAATATCTGAATGACTGCCCCGCAGGTCATGCCACACAACATAGTCGCCATCAATCTGAGGAGAAAGCTGATTTTTCAGTGCTGTAGAAATCTTAAACTCGGTTTTGGTCGAGATCTGGTAACCGTAGATATCAGCATTACCATCCCGGTGATCTTCCCACACCACGTAATCACCTGATACCTGTGGGAAAATCTGGTCGCCAGCAGCAGTACTAACAGCAAACTCTTCCCCGGTAGAAATTTTGTACCCGTAGATATCTAGTGCGCCGTTGCGATTGTCACTCCACACCACGATATCGCCATCTATATCGATATCGCTGGATTCAAAATGCGTAAATGGCACATCCACCACATCAACCGCCTGACCTCTTAGAAAAGTTGACAGTCTGGGCGATTGTTCATCACCAATCACAATGGCTTTGGCAATAGGCCCACTGCTTCCGGTACCATCTTCGTCAAACAAAGCTGTACCCTGCAGAGCGCTATAGTCTGGCGTACATCCCACCGCCAGCAAGCTGGCTGCGGCAATGGTGAGAGGGAGTCTGAAACGGGAGAAAAAGGACTTCATGAAAACAAAATCTAGCTCAGGACCTAAATTGTCACCACGGTGTGGCGCGGCACACTTCGCCGCTGAAAAAAAGAAATAACTGTATCACATCCGGGGGATTTTCTTTACTGCATTCCCCCGCTGAAACAGCTGCCTACCGACCTCTTAATGTCTAACAAAACACCAATGTATAACATTTTGGCATTTAAGCTCGGTTTAAGTTCCAAAACGCGGTAGGATCTTGTAATCATGAACAAATTATCTGATCCCAATACTTGGCCCGATCAATATGGCGATGTGCTATATCGCCATGCTCTGTTCCGCCTGCGCGACCCCATGGCGGCTGAGGAGATGGTGCAAGAGACATTTATCGCGGCACTACAAGCACGCGAGCGGTTTGCAGGGAATTCCAGTGAAAAAACCTGGTTAGTAGGCATTCTCAAACATAAAGTTATAGATTACCTGCGCAAAGCCGTGCGCGAGCGGCCACACGACGAAGAGATGGCTGATTTCGAAACGCTGCAAAATGAAAGCTTTGATGGCAAGGGCCATTGGAAGATCGACGTAAAATCGTGGACCAATCCAGACAATCACCTGGAAAACAACGAATTCTGGCAAGTACTGGAAAATTGCGTAACACAACTGCCACAACGCATGGCGACACTATTCATTTTGCGAGAGATCGATGGCTTGGACAGCGAGACCATCTGCAAGGAAATGGAGCTTTCATCGACTAACAATCTGTGGACACTGTTATCCCGAATGAGGATGCGGCTTAGGCAATGCCTGGATATCCACTGGTTCGGCAACCCATCTCCTACGCAGAGGTAACTCCAATGCTTACCTGCAAACAAGCCACGGAACTGGCATCACGTAATCTCGACGAACCGCTAACATTTAAGCAGCGGCTTGGCCTAAAGTTTCACCTGATGATTTGCAGTCTATGCCGCGCCTATGAGCGCCATATTCGTTTTATCAAACGCGCATCACCACAGATAGATAAACATATCGAAAGCCAAACGCAGCACAAATTGCCAGAAACAGCCAAAGCACGCATCAAACAACAACTAAAAGACTAGATTACGATGGGAAAACTATTCACCGAACTGAACAACGACCATATCGAGTTCATTAAACAGCAAAAGATCATGTTCGTAGCCACCGCTCCCACCGAGGGTAGGCTCAACCTCTCACCCAAGGGCATGGACAGCCTGCGCGTCTTGGATAACAACCGTGCTATCTGGCTCAACGTCACCGGCAGTGGCAACGAAACCGCCGCCCATTTACTAGACGATAACCGCATGACCATCATGTTCTGTGCCTTTGAAGGCAGCCCAATGATTTTAAGGCTCTATGGCCGTGCCAAAACGATCCACCGTAAAGATCCAGAATGGGCAGAGCTTTATCCCCATTTCCGAGGAGACATCCCCGGTGCACGCCAGATTTTCGATATGCAGATAGAATCAGTGCACACTTCCTGCGGCATGTCTGTCCCGTTGTACGAATTTCAAGGCGACCGAGAAGCCTTAAACCACTGGGCGGAGAAAAAGGGCGAAGCCGGCATAGAACAATACTGGCGGGAAAAAAACCAAACCAGCCTGGATGGCAAACCTACCTTTATCGTTGAAAAAAATATTTAGTTTTTGATTTCAACGGGTTAACGTAGAGCTGCTTTTTGCTCAAAAAAGACCACACATTCTTTGCTAATATCAAAGAGTATGGGTATTCAAATTCTTCGTTGCGGAGGGATACGATGAAAGATCGTATTTGTACTAGCTGCTACCACGTAGGCCAACCCACATCACAAGGCATGGGGAGCTTTGCGGTAGATATCTTCATGTGGATGATGTTTTTCAGTCTATCGATGTTTTCATCGATATTCCTGTTGATGCTGGTCCCTCTGGCGTGGACCACATACCACGTAGCCATTTATAACAAATCCACCTGCCCAGAATGTGGCCGCCTGGATATGGTTAGCCTGACGAGCGCCAAAGGCAAAAAAGCGTTAGCCGGCCCCTCTGTTGTAGTTTCTTACCGTGCCTCTGAAGACCCTGATCGCAAAGACGAAGTTGAACAACCACAGCAACACCGCCGCGCATCAGACAATGGTGAACAAGTCGGACGTCGCCGCACCAGCGACGCAGCATAATACTCGCAGAGGCATATCTCCGGGGATATGCCTCTGCCCGTGCAGAGCGCAGGGTCTACTCTGCTAACTCATTTGCCTTATGTTCTTGAAGACATCCAAAATCTAACGCTACACACGGTGAATCACCGTAAACCCAAGCATCGTGCCCCGGTGATAATTCGAATGCCTGCCCGGGCCCAACAATTGCCTCTTTACCGTCTGGCCCTTTAACAACAAAACTGCCGCTTATTACATAACCGATATGCCTTTCTGAAGGATTACCCGTTTGAGCGCCAGCATGTTTCGACCACTTCCACCCTGGCTTATAGGTGCCCAACCCAACATAAGCGGTACTCAGAATTTCAACCGCTCTCGAACTGCCATCCAGAAATGTCCGCACATTATCTGACTGGGCAAGTTCCTTTATTACGATTCCTGACTCTGGGTTCTCCATTCGGGTTGGCCGCTTAGTTTTTAAACAAATAGATAATCTTCACAAGATAGGTCGATGATGTGTTTAAAAACGCATCAGCAAATATTCATAACCGAATATTGCATTCAAGTGGTGAAAATAGGCATGGCGCGCCTCTTCTCGCCATAGCGTATCCATCTCATCTTCCACGTCTTTATACAGATCAACCAACGCCTCTGCACTCATCTCTTCGTTGTAATCAGGATGTCTGTGAGAAATGGTCTCCAATAACATTAACCACATCTCACTAGCACCTTGGATAAACACCGGCCAGGCGTTTTGGATCTCTTCTGGCCAACGCGCATCGGAAGTATCTGCAACTCGTGGATACTTATACTCTGTGATATCAGGATAAATAACCTCTTCAAGCACGCCCTCTTCAATAAGCGCTGCCACAGTAGCATCGGCCTTGATGCTCTCCGATATTTGTTCTGCGGTCTCGGCATTAGAGAAAAAGATCAAACTGAATTGATGTCCCTTGGTATCGCGCCCGGCACGGCGATGAAAACGCCACAGGAAAATATCCTTACCCTGCTCACGAATAACCGGGGCAAGCACACGGTCAGCAATCAGTGATCCAACATACCAAGAGGGATCAGCAATATCATCTTTGTTGGTATCTTTCTTAACCTGTTTACCTTCCGGTTCTTTTTTCTTTTCTTCGTCGTTTTTTTTAGCCGAATCAGCTTCAGCTTTGGCAACGCGTTCTTCTTTGCCCTCTTCTTTTGCAACGACTTTATTTTGATCTACTGATTGTTCGGAAACAGGTTTGTCCTTTTTATCTGCTTCGGTTTCTACAGCATCACCCTTAGCTTCTTCCTTACACGCACAATACACTTCGCGCCCGACAACAGCATCAACATTCGGCGGCAGCTCTTCCTCTGCTTTCTTCTCCTCGTTTTTTGCCCCTTCCCAAGGAATCTTAAAACGTAAATACCACCACCCTTCTACAGGTGTGGGCTTCTCTTCATCTGAAAGCTCTGGTGCTGCATCACCAGACTCAAGCGCTTGCGACTCCTCTTTGCTCCCATCTTCATCCTCTTTTTTAAAAACCTCGGTCGCCTCTACCTTTGCTATCACCTGCTCACCCGATGGCCAATCCTTTACGCCGTCGATAGCCCTTTGTTTTAACACATCAGGATCTAACGGTCTTTTTTCAGGGCTGGCACAACCAGACATAACTAACGTAGCAAAGAGAGCAACACAGATTGCAAAACAGGGATTAGAGCGTTGTTTCATTTGATTCCTTGTTAACCGGGCTGCCCGTCAACACGCGCATAAAACAGAATCGGCACATAGACGAACAGAAAAATCAAAAAAGCACCTGCCCATAGTATGCCTGATATCACAACAGCTGGCGTACTCCACTCAATCAGCAGCAAGGGCGCAAACACCCGAATGAGCATTGCGATATTAATCATGCCAAATGCCCACGCCATCACTTTAGCAGCCTGTAATTTACGCCCTGTATGCCCCAGTGAGACGCGCGCCATCATCCCCAAACACAGCACACCAATAGCAGCGGCGTAGCAATGCATGGCCAGTACTTCATACTGCGAAGAAAAACTGGCGACAGCTTCAAAGGCAAAACCAATCACCAACCATAAATATCCCAAGTGCAACACCCATAACAGAGGCACGCGCCACACTAGCATTGAATACCATCCCCATAAACGTATTGCATGAAAGATAAACAAGAGTGCGAGCACCACCGTTCGCAATTGAGAATCGGGAAAAAATAGGTCCATCACTAACAACGTCAGCATTGAAGCTATTGCGCCATATTCAATCCAACGCCACTTTTTAGGTTCCGCGCCCGGAGCACCGCGTTCAGTAAAGAATGGCAATACACGTCCAGCCATAATCACAATAATCAATAACACACTATTAAGCGCCAACCGGATACCCACATCAAACACATCTTGCATCACACCAAGCACATGCAGATGCACTAATAGATTAGCTACAAACATTGTCATCAAGATGGCAACAAAAATCAGCTGGGGCTTTTTATCCGCCTTGATAATAGGCAAGGCTAACGAAAGCGCCAATAACGGGACAAATATCAGATCAATACCCGCAATCAACCAACCGGGTATCACGTGAGGAAACAGGGCAACAACTCTTGCCGCCAACCACAGCACAACCAAAGCCCCCAATTTCGCCCCAGAGAGCGTTTGTACACTGGTCCAGTTGCGCGTGGCGGTCAGCAAAAAACCAGCAATGACAGCAGAGACAAAACCAAACAACATCTCATGGCTATGCCAGCCGGCAACGCCATAATAAGTTTGCAATGGTGTTGCAGAAGAGAGGATGTACATCCATGCCAGTAACAGCACAACCGCCGCAGCGCCAGCGGCAAGAAAAAACGGCCGAAAACCCAATGCAAACAGGGAGAAGGTGTTTTCAGGTATGCGCTGACTGGGAGAAGAGATATTCATTATCGCCATTATCGGATTCACTCATATACATAGTACAGATAAATCTACACTTAACAGCGATTAAATAGATAATACCTTGATGTATATCAAGTACGACCAAGGTAATAAAAAACAGGCCCTGAAAAGGGCCTGTAAAAATTGGAGAAAGTGAATTTAATTCTTTATTTTTTACCTTTACCACCACCTTTGCCGCCGGTAGTTGTACCGTCACCGCTTGTGGTATCGCTAACAAGGTAAATCGTTACGTTTGATGCGCTTACATTACCCGATCCATCTGTTGCATCAACGGTAATCACGTGAGCGCCCAGTGCCAACTTGCGCG
>JBNKYV010000171.1:0-7763 GCA_050301075.1 Gammaproteobacteria bacterium | reverse complement strand
AGCCAACAATGGTTTCAGTGTTTTAACTTTGTTTCACTTCTTGCCATCAAATGATCACTTACGACTCGTTATACCCCCTCTTAAAAGAGACTCCGCTAAAACCCATTGCCGAGATTCTACCGTCACTTATCGAGCAAAAATTTTCCCCCGAACATCACGGCGTATTTGAGAAGTGGCAAAATGCTCTCGCGCATCTACCGGACATTAAGGCAGACAAAATCGACCTAAATGCAGATGCCATCACTGCCAAAGCAGATATCAGCGATGAACAGCGCCAACAGATTTTAGACAACCTGAAAGTGTTAGCCCCCTGGCGTAAGGGCCCCTTCCATATCCACGGCATCGACATTGATACTGAGTGGCGCTCCGACTGGAAGTGGCAACGCCTGGAACCGCATATCTCTTCACTCAAAGGGCGCAAAGTGCTGGATGTTGGCTGCGGCAGCGGTTATCACTGCTGGCGCATGGCAGGGGCCGGTGCGGATTTAGTCATCGGTATCGAACCCATGATGCTCTATATAATGCAGTTTTTCGCCATTCAGCACTTCGTGGGCAAACACAACGCCTACATCCTTCCCATGGTAATGGAAGAACTGCCCCCCAGACTTGGCGCCTTTGACACCGTATTCTCCATGGGCGTGCTCTACCACCGCCGCTCTCCTATCGACCATCTGATGGAACTGCGCGATGCACTACGCCCCGGTGGTGAACTCGTTCTGGAGACCATTATCGCTGACGGCGAAGAGGGCTACTCTCTAATGCCCAATGGGCGCTATGCCAAAATGCGTAACGTCTGGTTTCTGCCATCCATCCCGACGCTGGAACACTGGCTCAGCCGCTGTGGCTTTAAAAACATCCGCACGGTAGACGTCAACGTCACTTCCATTGAGGAACAGCGCACCACGGAATGGATGGAATTTGAATCGCTAAAGGATTTCCTATCACCTGCCGATAATAGCTTAACCATGGAGGGTTACCCTGCCCCCAAGCGCTCAATCACCATCGCAGAGCGCGCCTAGCCCTTACCTCATAGGGAAAACAGCTAAATTCGCTAAGCTCTATATAACTTCTTGATATTACAGGAGCGTGCTGCTAGATTTAATTTATATATTAACAACTGCTGAAGTAGTTACGGATGACAGCTTCCAACGCCGACAAGCCAAACGCGTCTTTTTCGCAGCAGCTCAACCAGCTGCTCCAGGCGACTAATACCCTTATACACTCACTGTCTGGCCCTACAGACAAAGAAGCGCTGTTAAGCCAAACCATTCAGTCTCTCTGTTCGCTTACCCAAGCCAGTTGTGGATCAGTCGCTTTATTAAGTGATAACCAGATCAGCCAGTTTGTTACTTACGGCATGGACAACGCCATACAACAAACCGAGCAACTCACACAAAACAAACGACTGATGGATACATCCCGGGAAGCGTGCAAATCTTTTCGTATTGACGATGTACAACAAAGCGAACTCGCAGACACCCTTCCACTACATCATCAAGATGCGAAAACCTTGCTGGTTGTTCCCATCTGCACACAAGAGCGTTTTTACGGACAAATTTATTTATACAACAAAGAGCAGCAACAGCCCTTTACTGAGATTGATGAACAACTTGCGAATCATCTTTCATCATCTCTGGCGCTAGTGCTTAGCAATCTGCAACATCGAGATGCAAACGAAAAAGCAGAAGAGAAAATCAATCTACACGCCAAGGTATTTGAGAACAGTGCAGAGGCGATCATCATCACCGATGCCCAATGCAACATTCTCAGTGTTAACGAAGCGTTTGTGCGCATCACGCAATACGATCGCGAAGAGGTCATTGGCCAAACACCCACTATCATCAGCCAAAACAAGCCTGGCGACCTATTTTACAAACGCATGTGGCAACACCTGGAAGATGAAGGCTATTGGCACGGCGAGATTTGGGATCGACGCAAAAACGGCGAAGCCTTCCCTGCATGGTTGAGTATCAGCACCATTAAAAACAACCAGGGCATCACAACCAACTATATTGGTTTGTTGAGCGATATATCCGAACGCAAACAATTCCAAAAACAGATTCAGTACTATGCGTATTACGACTCGTTAACCGACCTGCCGAACCGCTCACTGTTCTTGGATCGCGTACGCCAGTTAATCTCGCAATACGAACGTAACAAGCGCCCATTTGCAATTCTCTCCATCAACATTGATCACTTTAAAAATATCAATGAAACATTAAGTCACACTGAAGGTGACAAACTGCTACGTCAAATTGCCAGCCGCCTATTACGCACCATTCGTTCAGGTGATACGGCTGCAAGATTGGGAGGCGATAAGTTTGCTATTACCTTAAGTAATCTGAAACAGATTGAAGATGCTGTTGATGCTGCAGAAAAAATTCGCAGCACCCTAACATTGCCTTTCTTTGTGCATGAACAAGAGGTGTTTATTACTGCCAGCATCGGCGTGAGTGCTTATCCCAGTGACACAGATGATGCAGCCACATTGATCAAACATGCTGAAGCTGCCATGTTTCATATCAAGGCACAAACACCCAACAGCCTACAGTTTTATGAACCGGAGATTATTGCCAACAGCAATCGTCGTTATCAACTTGAGATCAGTTTGCGTAATGCACTGCGTAACGGCGAGTTCGTGTTGCACTATCAGCCAAAAATCAATCTCAATTCCTGGCAGATCAATAGCGTTGAGGCACTGTTGCGTTGGCAACACCCTGAACGTGGACTCATCCAACCTAAAGAATTCATTCCTCTACTGGAAGAAAGCGGCCAGATCATCCCCATTGGCAAATGGGTGCTGGAAACAGCCTGCGCACAAATCAATGAATGGATTAAACAGGGCATTGAACCACCTGTCATCGCAGTAAACGTTTCGCCACGCCAATTTGAACGCAACAGTTTTATTCGCACCATTCAAGATGTGCTGATGAATAACGCCTGCAACGCGCGCTATCTGGAAATAGAGATCACCGAATCAGCATTGATGAATGATGTTAAATCCGCCAGCGCCACGCTACGCAAATTACGCGAGATGGGTGTGCATATATCAGTGGATGACTTTGGCACGGGCTATTCGTCACTCGCCTATCTATCGCGCTTCCCTATCGACACACTTAAAATCGATCGCACATTTATTCAGGATGTTACCTGCAATCAACACGACGCCACCATCACGCGTTCGGTTGTTGATCTGGCACATAATCTGGGAATACGCGCTCTGGCCGAGGGAATCGAAACACAAAAGCAGCTGGAATTTCTCTGCGAACTGGGCTGCGACGCAGGGCAAGGCTTTATCTTCAGCCACCCCATCCCGGAAGAGGAACTCACCAAACGATTACGGGAGACATCGCACATTTCTCCCGCGCATTAAGCCCCCACGCACCGAGCCGATGACTATAATAACCAGATAGATACGCGAAACAGGCGAGGCAAATGGCAGAAAAACACTACCAAATCATCGTAGACGGCACACTAGTGGAAGGCTGCGAACTGGAAGATGTAAAACAGAAAGTCGCGGTGCTGTTTAAATCCAGCGTAGAGAAAGTTGCCCCCATGTTCAGCGGCAAGCCTATCGCGATTAAAAAAGGCTTGGACGCCGAAGCAGCCAAAAAATACATGCTGGCGCTGAAAAAAGCAGGCCTGGTATCGAAGGGTGTTGCCCAAGAGGTAGCAACTCAAGCCCCCCCAGCTCAAACAGCGGCCAATCCTACCGAACCGACAGCTACCCAAGCAACAGCGGAAAAAGCCACCGCACCAGGTGATTTGGATAGCGCTTCCATCGCTGAAGTCGGCGCCCAGATGGACGAAACACCACCACCAGCCGAACCCGATATCGACACATCGGCGTATGTAATGGGAGAAACAGGCGAAACACTGGTTGAAGCCACCGCGACACCAGAACCCGACATTGATACCAGCGCCTACCAGATGAATGAAGTGGGCCAGACGCTGGACGAAAAACCACCTGCAGAGGAACCACCTATCGATATCAGCCAATTCAGCATGGGCGAAGTGGGTGAAGACGTCATGGAACACCCCGATGTACCAGATGCCAACATCGATATCAGCCAGCTCACCATGGGCGAAGCAGGCGAGGATGTCATGGAACACCCCAAAATACCGGATGCAGATATCGACACCAGCAAGTTAAAACTGGAAAATTAGCGTTTTCATTCCAGTCCAAACAATATGGCTAAGCAGTTCAACCAACCGCTTAAAGGGCGCGGCGCTTTAGGCAACCCTGATAATCGTTTTGAAGAGATGACTCGCGAAGTCATTGATGATGGATGGGGCAATCTTGAAGAGACACAAGCACCGATTCAGACCACGCTCACCGTCGACAGTGCAAAATCAATCATCAGCTTTAACAAGTCACCCGATGTACCCTTTGACCGCTCAATCAACCCCTACCGTGGTTGCGAGCACGGTTGTGTCTACTGCTTTGCGCGCCCCACACACGCATATCTTGGTTTATCTCCCGGCATCGACTTTGAAACGCAGCTTTACTACAAACCGGATGCAGCAGAGCTATTACGCAATGAATTAGGAAAACGTAATTATCAATGCCAACCGATTGCTCTCGGTATCAATACCGACGCCTATCAACCTGTCGAGCGTAAACAGGGAATAACACGCCAACTATTGGAAATATTGGTAGAGACAAAACACCCCATCAGCATTGTCACCAAATCGGCATTGATTGAACGAGATATAGATCTGCTTGCTAAAATGGCAAACGATAACCTGGTAAATGTCGCTATCTCTATTACGACACTAAACCATGATCTAAGCAGACGACTGGAACCCCGTGCCAGTGCACCGACACGACGCATGGAAACGGTAAAACGTTTAACCGAGGCAGGCATCCCCACCGCAGTCTTTGTTGCTCCGATAATTCCCGCACTAACCGACTCAGAACTTGAAACCATCCTCACTCAAGCACACAAAGCCGGAGCCTACGAAGCAGCCTATATTATTTTACGACTACCGCATGAACTAGCAGACATGGTGTATCAATGGCTACAAAAGCATGAACCACTTAAAGCAGAACATGTCATGAACCGTATTCGTGACCTGCGTGGCGGCCAAACCTATCAATCACAGTTTGGTTCACGCATGTCTGGTACCGGCATTTATGCAGACCTATTACGTCAACGCTATCTACGCTGCATTAAAAAACTGGGTTTTAAGGGCATGCCGGAATTGGAAACAACGCATTTTATTAAACCCGTTAAGCAAACGCCGCAAATGGCGCTATTCTAAAATTTGATTCGTTCTACGCGGGAATTTATTAAACCCATAAAACATCACATAACCCACCTCCCAACCCCTAAGCCCCAGCGCGCTAAAATTACAATTTTTAACATTTAAGTAATGGCATCTCGGAACGAAACATTTACTATGAGGGATGTAGTCTTATCGTTTGCGACCTAACCACAACCTTGCGATTTCGCTCAACTTAGATACTCATGACCATCTAAATTTTAGCCTTTTGGTTTAGAGTGAATACAAAATCAAGAGTTTAAAAAGTAGGGACCGAGAAACTGAAGCCTAAAAAACATTCTCAAAATATTGGTTGCCGGAATGAAACACTCCCAATATCTGCACAACTTTCCATCAGTTACGAAGGCATAAGAAAAAGGAAATTATTCTGCCCACTCCACAAAAAACCATCCGCCGTTATCTGTATAAAAATTTCTTCCTACATTAAGAAGCACAACAAATATAGGAGCCCTCAATATCAACCTCTCCAACACAAAGCGTAGCTTGAAGAAAGGTTAACGAACGGACACAAAATCCATGCAATCAAACAACCATCTTGAAAACGAAGCTGAATCGCGAAAAAAACAGGAAGACCAACTGATAAGATCCCAGAAGATGGAAGCTTTGGGAGTGCTATCCGGCGGAATTGCACATGACCTTAATAACATTCTTGTTTCAATTAAAGGTTATGCAGAACTGTCTCTCCTTGAGATGGATGGCAATCCCGAGGTTAGAGGATACCTAGAAGAGGTTCGCAAAGCAGGAGATAGAGCAGCAGACCTGGTCAAACAGATTCTTAACTTCTCCAGAATGGAGAATGCTCAGTTTACGATACTAGACCCCATATTGGTTATAAACGATATCGCTAAGCTACTTACCAAAACCATACCTGCAAATATTAAGTTAGGTGTCAATGCTCCTGAAAGCTGCGGAAAAATAAAAGGTGATCTGACGCAACTTCATCAAGTATTGATGAACCTGTGCATGAATGCTGTTCACGCCATTGATACCAACAATGGACACATCACAATCACATTAACCGAGACCACTTGTGACCGATGTTCATTGTCAGGAAGATTTAATCGCACCATCAGTACCAACCAAAAATGCATTATTGTTTCAGTTAGCGATGATGGACAAGGAATACCCCAAGAACATTTAGATAAAATATTTGAACCCTTTTTCACCACAAAAGAGATCGGAAAAGGAACCGGGCTTGGTCTCTCTATAGCCCACGGAGTTATTGAAAAATTAAAAGGCAAAATGCTGGTTGATTCAACAGAGGGTCAAGGAACTGAGTTCAAGATATACCTGCCCGTCGTAGAGGAAGACAAACCAGACCTTCAAATACCAGATACTAGTCAGTTAAGCACTTCGCGTAGCATTCACGTTATGGTAGTTGATGATGAGCCCCCTGTCCGCATGCTGTACCAGAAGTTTCTGCGACGCGTTGGTCACAAGGTAACAATCTGTGGAAATGGCGTGCAGGCATTAGAGGTATTCCGAGAAAACCCTGATCAATTCGACTTGGTACTAACTGACATGCAAATGCCGGTCATCACGGGAAAACAACTATCGGAAGAGATGTTAAAAGAGCGCCCCAGCTTGCCCATTATTTTAGCCTCAGGCCATACAGGCGGAATTGACGTTCAAGAAGCAAAGACCATCGGCATCAAAAAATTAATCAGCAAGCCCATCGATCTAATGGCGCTTCCAGACATTATTGAATCATGCCTAGAGTAACAACAGTTTATTTATTTTATTCCGACCAAGATTCCCCTAACAGGCTTTTTTACCGACGATCAATAGACCAACCGAATCTTTCCACACGACACACCAAAATGAATCAGTGTCGTAATCAAAAATCGATTCCGCACTGGGTCATCACTACTCACTAGCTCAATTAATTGATCCGGATGAGCATTCAACTGCTCCGCGCAGCTGCGCAAAAATTCGATATCGATCTGCGTTGCCAATACACCTGGCACATTCGCCAACTCAACTTTCATCACCATCTCGCTTCCATTCAACTGTTTTGCTTATCCATCAGCATAGGAGGCGAATCTGGCATTTACCGTAATCAAATATGACAAATAAAGGCGTTATTCAAATCCTCGATATTCATTAAAGAATATTTTTATACCCTCGTGCTCGAACTGCTGCTCATTCCAATCCGTCTCATCCAACAGGCCGGCATATTCATCTTTGAGAGCGTAAATAAACGCCATAGCAATCTCGCCATCAGCCAACTCAACAGCAGTTGAAAGGCGTTGATATAACTCCCCTTCAAATAAATCCAGGCGCTGCAAGTCAGCTTCGCTCAACGCGCGGTATAAAACACCCTGCACGAAGCTCTCGTCGTCGCGTACGACAGCAGGGTAAACCTCATGTTGAATCGCATGTCTGCGATACCCGTATACCCGTGCCGGCTGTGATGTATAGTCATTACCGACAACACGTTGCCAGACGGGCTCAAACATCAGTGAACCGTAAGTAAA
>JBNKYV010000170.1:0-4557 GCA_050301075.1 Gammaproteobacteria bacterium | reverse complement strand
ACATTGTTCTTTACTATGTGAATAAATCTCAGCTCGATATATTGCCGGATATTCTGCGCAAGCTGCCTGATGGACACTCTGACTTTGAATATGAAGGGCAACTCTTTTACACGCTGGTCACGCCTGTTGATAATGGCTCGCTCTACTTAATTCGTGACGCCACGACCTTTGAGAAGCGAGAGTTTGCAATTCAAATTGCTCTTTTGGTTTCAGTATTTGCGGCAACAATGATGGCACTATGGCTGGGGCGCTGGTTGTCTGGTCGGGTTATTTCACCTGTTTCAACACTTGCTCTAAAGGTAGAAAACCTTAAACCTGGCGATAAACAGAGCGGCCATATCGCTGATCAATTTGCAGATGACGAAGTAGGGCAATTGGCAGCAACCTTTGACCGTTATCTGGTACGCATTGAAAAGTTTATTCAGCGCGAACAGGAGTTCACGGCAGATGCCAGTCATGAACTACGCACCCCGTTATCTGTGATTATGGGGGCCGCAGAGTTGCTGCTGGAAACGCCAGATCTACCAGAGCGCAGTGTTAAGCAGATCGAGCGTATCAATCGGGCTGCGAAACAGATGCATAGCATGTTGGAGATCCTGTTGTTATTGGCCAGAGAAACTCCGGCTGATGACTCTGAAATCAAAGAGCGTTGCGATATGCAGGAAGTGGTTGCCGAATTGATAGAACAGCATCGCTTTTTAACAGCGGGCAAGGAGCTGCGACTCTATAGCGAGGTTATAGAACCGTTTGAAATAACGGCATCCAAAACCGTGTTAGGAATCGTGCTCAGCAACCTCATTCGTAACGCCATTAGCTACACTCAGCAGGGTGAAGTGTGCATCAAGATCATCAATGGATGTGTTGAGATCAGGGATACCGGAGAGGGAATTCCGACAGATGCCTTGGAGCATATTTTTGACCGCCATTATCGCGGGCCAAGCAGTCAGGGCAGCGGTATTGGATTATCCCTGGTCAAGCGTATTTGTGACCGCCAGGGGTGGCATATTGTAATTCACAGCCGTCTGAACAGTGGTACCGACGTAACCCTTAAATTCCAATAAACTTAGGCATATACAGCCACAATAGTGACCTAATTCACAAATATTTTTAGATCTTAACGAAATCTTGACGCCCGTTTGACACGGGCTTTACACGCCCTTAGCTAACTTTATATCCAGAACGAGGAAATCTCTGGAAGGAGAGTTAGCATGACCATTAGCCGCACCAATCTGGAACTAGCCAATTCTGGCAACTATAAGCATCATGCGGTCGATATTAGTCTGGCATGCAGTGATGAACCCGGACGTCGTGAAATAGAACGATTTATCAAACTGGTTTTTCACCACGCCTACCGCGCACGCATTAAACATTTCCTTCCTTATCTTTTAGCCATGCGCCAGAACGGCGAAATGTTGGCTGCGTTGGGTATTCGCCCTGCGCGTGAAGGCGAACTGTTTTTGGAGACCTACCTGGATCAGCCAATTGAAAATGTGCTGGCCGCAACCTTTAAATCACCAATCGATCGGGATCGCATCGTTGAAATCGGCAATCTCTCTTCGACGCACGGAGGTGGAGCTCGCGCATTGATTGTGACACTAACGGCGTATCTGAGTGGTGCCGGCTATGAATGGGCTGTTTTTACTGCCACGCCTAAGGTTAGAAATAATTTTGCCAAGTTGGGTATTGATCTTGTGCCATTGGCGGATGCTGACAAACAGCGCCTGGGCAACGCACAACACGACTGGGGGAGTTACTACGATCAAAAACCATTGGTTGTTGTGGGGCGCGTTGTCGATGGCGTTGAGAAAATTCGTGCAGCAATGATCGCAGATCAACTGTTTCCTACTGCACAACAATTATGGGAAGACGCACGTAGCGCTGGCCGTCGTGGCAAGTTATGGCAACCACCGCGTGGTTTATCGACAGCGTGGCCTGAATGGGCGCTGGAAGATGAATTCGACTTTTCTGTTTAAGGACGTTGGCATTTTAAGGATACAGGATGAAATCACTCATAAAAACAATTCGCCAACATGCCTGGCAGCAGCCAAAGGCGATCGCTATTCAAGGCGAACACACCTCGCTTAGTTATTTAACTTTGCTGAAAGAGGTTGAGTCGTTAAGCAGCGTGTTAAGTGTATTAGGCGTTCGTTCACTGGCTATCGTTATGGATAACAGCCCTGCATGGGCGATTGTTGATTTGGCCGCAATGGCGGCAGATATTACCGTTATTCCAATACCTCAATTTTTTACATCGCAGCAAGTGCAACATGCATTGGTTGATGGTGGGGTTGATGCGATTATTACCGATTGTTCCCAACAGTTATCCAAACTGGTGCCAGATGTGCGCACACGCCCGTTGGCTCGTATTGCGGGAATGAGCTGCTGGTTGGCGCAGATCCCAAATGGTGGTGATAGAGATCTAAACGGAATTGCAAAAATCACTTATACCTCAGGTACAACAGGTTCTCCCAAAGGTGTCTGTTTGACACAAGAGGCAATGTTCAATGTTACCTCTTCTCTTTGTGAGGCCTTGGAGGTCAACAATAAAGATCGCCACCTAACGTTACTGCCGTTCGCTGTGTTACTTGAAAATGTGGGGGGGATTTATGCACCTTTATTGGCAGGGGCAACCTGTGTAATCAATTCACTTGAAACGGTTGGTTTGGCTGGCTCCAGTGGTTTGGATGTTCAGCGCATGTATCAATCGATTGCATATACCAGCGCCACCAGCATTATTCTATTACCTCAAATGCTGCAGGCTCTTGTTGCGGTTATTCAATCGGGCATGCCTGTGCCAGATAGCCTACGCTTTATCGCTGTGGGCGGTGCCCCTGTATCACAACAACTCTTGGCGCAAGCGCAACACTATCAATTGCCTGTGTATGAAGGATACGGATTATCCGAATGCAGTTCTGTTGTTGCGGTAAACACACCGGCAGAACATAAGCAGGGTAGTGTGGGTAAGCTTTTGCCCCATATACAGATTCGCTTTGCAGATGATGGAGAGATTCTTTTAAAAGGAAATCTGTTCAGCGGTTATCTGAATCATGAACATTTCGATAACGAATGGTATGCCAGTGGTGACTTGGGATATATGGATGAAGAAGGATATCTATACCTCACTGGTCGCAAAAAGAACTGTTTTATCACCAGCTTTGGTCGCAATGTCGCGCCGGAATGGGTAGAGCGAGAGCTCACGTTATCACCTGCCATTGCTCAAGCAGCGGTATTTGGTGAGGCAAAACCATTCAATGTGGCAGTTATCACACCGCGTAATGCTGCACCAGCGCATGACATTCAACAAGCGATAAATGACGCTAATCAGTTACTGCCCGATTATGCACAAATCACCGCGTGGATAGAGAGTAAAGAGCCTTTTTCCATGCATAACCAACAACTCACCCCCAACGGACGGTTACGTAGAGATGCGATTTGGCAAGGATATGCATCACGAATCGACAATCTCTATGACATTCAGACAACAGGATAACTTAGGTAAGGAGAACGCCATGTCTTTTTTTAACGATCTATATAAGTCTACTGAAGAAGAGCGCAATCAACTGTTTGCCATTCCACAAATTCAGGCAGGCGTTGCGGGGGAGATTAGTCTGGAAACCTATATAGCGTTTCTGACTGAGGCATTTCATCACGTAAAACACACTGTACCACTCTTGATGGCCTGCGGTTCGAGATTGCCACAAGAGCCACGTTGGATGCGTGACGCGATCATTGAATATATCGATGAAGAGAAAGGCCACGAAGAGTGGATACTCAACGACATTGCAGCCTGCGGAGCCGATAAAGAGGCCGTGCGCTTTGGGCAGCCTAAACCCGCGACTGAAATGATGGTTGCGTATGCATACCACACCATAGAGCGTATTAACCCGGCGGCATTCTTTGGCATGGTACTGGTGTTGGAGGGCACATCAATTCAACTCGCGACCAAAGCGGCTAAGTCGATTCAAACCAATCTGAATTTGCCAGATAGCGCATTCAGCTACCTCACTTCGCATGGCGCGCTGGATATAGAGCACATGGGGTTTTATGAAGGCTTGATGAATCGGGTAGAAGACAATACAACCCAGCAACAAATTATTCACTGCGCACGCATGATGTATCGATTGTACGGTGACATCTTTCGCAGTCTTCCAATGTAAGTAAAAGGAGAACAGTGATGGAATTAAAGCATCGTAGAATTTTAATTACAGGCGCCTCTGGAGGAATAGGCAGTCAGCTCGCGATGGCGTTTGCAGAGCAGGGCGCAACAGTCGCTTTGCTGGGCCGCAAACTGGATAGCCTTGAAAAACTGGCAACGATTATTAAAGAGAATACCGGAAGCGAGGCGTATGCCATTAGTGCTGATTTGGCGCATAACGAAGGACGCATGTTAGCGTTGTCCAAGGCACGGCAGATGATGGGCGGCATCGATATGCTGGTTAATAACGCGGGCGTGGTCGATTTCCATGACTTTAGCGAGCAAGACCCCGCCATGATCGAGTGTATCTATCAAACCAATGTGATTGCGCCTGTGCAACTTACACGTGCACTGCTGCCTGA
>JBNKYV010000169.1:0-14283 GCA_050301075.1 Gammaproteobacteria bacterium | reverse complement strand
TCATCTGTTAGTTCGTCCTGCAGGCCCTCAGTGGAGAATTCTGTGCTATCAAAATCATCCATTGCCGCATCAAGCTCGGACAACTCTTCGCCCATACTTTCCAGTGAAGAATCTGCATCAAACTCTTCACCCAAACCTTCTAAGGATTCCGCAGCTTCAGAGGTCAACTCATCCAGTTGATCACCGGCGTCAGCCAATGTTTCATCTGCTTCGCCAAGACTCAGCTCATCACTGGTATCAAACTCATCCAGCTCACCGCCCAAATCAAGCAGATCATCATTCAAATCACCTTCGGCATCAGAGCTTCCATCCAAAGAGAAGCCACCAATATCCGACAGGTCATCCAAGCCACCCTCGAAATCTTCTTCGGAGAGACCAATATCATCCAGCGATATTTCACCATCAGCATCTAGATCAGCAACAAAGTCATCAAGCTCATCTACACTTTCGCCAGCCTCTGCACCAGCCAGCTCGGCATCACCTAATGCCTGCTCAGCTTCCATCGGCATTTCCAAGCTACCAGCAAGATCGGAATCACTCAGATCCGTATCCAACTCTGCTTCACCTGGCGTACTATCCAGATCCATCAGCTCGTCTGATTGCCCACTCAGGATCGGTTCATCACTCAGCAAACTGCCACTTTCTGCAAACAGCGGATGATCTGGCGATATTTCACGTCCCATCTCAACAGCTTGATTCCATAACTCTTCCTGCTGTCCACCAATCGCGGCGTAGAGACCTTCAGCCTGAGCTTCAAAAGCATCCTGATCTTTCGTTGTGAAGTAAATTTCAAGAAGCTTGAGTTTTAATTCATGGCGATCATCATCTGCACGAATTGCTTCTTTCAGCAGCGCTTCTGCCTGCTCATAACGACGATAGGCCAGATATACATCAGCCTCAGCAATTGGATCGATCTCACTCTCTTCTGCATGGATAGCTCCCATACCGCCATCAGCAAAATCACCCAACGTTGAAGCAGACTCGACTTCACCAAACCCTGCAGATTCCATCTCCTCAACAGCAGAAGTGTCGCTGTCAGGTGCTTCTGGCATCTCTTCCGCAGCCGCCGCTGTTGCAGCACCTGCAGCGGCAGCACCAGCTGCTGCGGTCGCGCCCGCAGTAGCTGTCGCAGGACTATAATTCTCGAACGCTTCCATCTCTGCCTTTTCGCGACTGCGACGAATCAAGGCAACAATCAGAATTAGCAATACCACGGCACCGCCGCCCGCCATCAGCATTTGCTGGTTAGCAAGCAACTCATCCATCAGGCTGGACTCAGCGACTGGTTCTGGCGCAATAACAGGTTTTGGCTTAGGTGCAGGCTCTGCCTTGGCAACTGGCGCTTCGGCTTTAGGTTGCTCGGCAACCGGCTCTGCGGCCTGTTCTGGAGCAGCAGCTCCCGGAGCTGGGGCCTCACCTTGTTGAGCTTCAATACTAGCGGACTGTAACGCCCCTAAAGTATCACCCTTCAGGGTAAGCAGGCGTTGCACCGCTTGCAATTGACGCTCCAGGTCAGCCAAACGCTCTTTCAACTCTGCGTTTTCTTGTTTGGTTGCTTCTGCTGTTTCTAATGCAATGGCCAACTGCTCCATTGGGGTGGCAGCACCTGTCCCGGTACCCGCACCGCCAACTGTTCCGGCTTCATCAGGCGAAAGCAGTTTAAGTCTGGCACCACTAGGGGTTGTAGCAGCGGCCGGCGCAGGTGCGGCAGTAGGTGAAGCTGTACCCGCTGTCTTATCGGTAGCACTTGCCACTTGTTGACGCGACCCAACTGCAGGGCCTTTACCAACACTGGCCAACCATTCTTGATATTGGCGGTTAGCCTCGTTAGCCGCTTGCGATTTGGAAATAGAGTTGATGACGTCCATTTGAGGCGCACGCAAAATATAACCCGCTTTCAGGTTATTGATATTGCCGCGATAAAACGCTTCTGGATTCTCTTTTTGCAGCGCCAACATCATTTGCGGCACGCTTACACCATCATTGGGGCGCATATCACGTGCAACTGTCCACAAGGTATCGGAACGCGTTGTTGGACCATAGCTTCCCGCAGGTGCGACCCAAGGCTGTGGAGCACCACCGGATGTTGCCGCTGGCGCCTCTTCAGCACGTTGAATTTGAGAAGATTCGGTAGTTGCCGCCGCCACAGTTGATACTGGCTCGGCCTCTTCGAAAACAGGAGGATCAAGCAACAGCGTGTATTCACGCAGCATTTGCCCGTTTACCCAATCTACCTTAAGAATAAAATCGAGAAACGGCTCGCGTATTGCCTGAGATGAGATGACCTTAACAAAAGGCGCCTTACCCTCTTCACGCACAAGCTCAAACTGAAGTTGCGTAAGAAGTGGTAAGCGCTCAAGCCCCATACGAGCAAAGGCATCTTTAGAAGCGAGCGAAACCTCTAGCGCATCAAGCTCTTCGGTAGTCGCCGAAAGCAGCTTAATTTCCGCATTCAATGGTTCATTCAGGGCGGAAAGGACCTCAATTTCGCCCATACCCAAGGCGTGCACTGCGGCAGATGGCATTAACATACATGCACTCAGCGCTACAGCTAGCCGACGTTTTTTAAATCCCTTAAGCAATGTCTAGCCTCAATTTATGATCCCAACATTAAATGTCGTCTGACTATATAACGGCATCGATCAAATATTTATGAGTATATTGGCTAAATCTATCCCTAATCTTAGTCAATTAGCCGACTGGTTGGCAAAAAAACATTAAATTTTCGCCGCCAACTATTGTTTCATATACTCTTTTACCAAAAATTCGGCAACTTTTACACTATTAAGCGCCGCCCCCATACGCACATTGTCGGCCACTACCCAAAGATTTAAAGTCGTGGCACCGCCGTTTCCGTTGCGGATTCGACCTATAAAAACAGTATCATGACCTACCGCATCCCCTACGGGTGTTGGATATTCGCCGTCTTCCAGCTCATCCACCACCTCTATGCCAGCGGTATTGGCAAGAATAGAGCGGGCAGTTTCTGCACTCAGCTCACTCTTTAGTTTTAGATGCAAAGCCATCGAATGACCATGAAATACCGGCACTCGAACAGCAGTTGCATTGATATTCAACCCATCATCAGCCAAAAGCTTTTGCGTCTCCCACAGCAGCTTCTTCTCTTCACGAGTTGTCCCATCATCCAGAAAAGCACCGATCTGAGGAATCAGGTTAAAGGCGATCTGAGCAGGAAACACCTTTTTTTCTATTGTTTTTAAATTAAACATGGCCGTAGCCTGTTTGGCCAGCTCTTCAACCCCAGCCTGATCTCGACCTGAAACCGCTTGCATGGTGACAACATCCACATCAGCAATGCCGGCGGCATCCGCGATTGGCTTTAACGCCATTGCCAGCATCAAAGCACCGGTACTGGGATTGGCAACAATCTTCTGCTGCGCATACTCGATCAGCTTTTCCTGGTTCACCTCAGGCACAACCAGCGGCACATCATCTTCCAAACGGAAACAGGGGCTGTCATCAATCACAACACAATCAGCTGCCGTTGCTCTAGGAACATATTCCTCAGCCGCATCTTCATCTGCACAGAAAAAGGCGATTTCGGCCTGTGAAAAATCAAAGTCTTCCACCTGCCCGACTTTTAGATGACCGCCTTTAAAAGCAACACGGCCACCCGCATCTTCCGCAACAGCAAACACCTGGCCAACAGGAAACTCGCGATCTTCCAGCAACGTCAGTACGGCCTCGCCCACCAGAGTGGACGGACCGACAACAACAACGTTAAACAACTTGCTCATGGACTCTGATTAATCCTCTAGCAAAATGCGCAGCATGCGGCGCAATGGCTCAGCAGCGCCCCACAACAACTGGTCACCGACAGTAAATGCTGAAAGGTAATCGTTACCCATACTCAGTTTACGCATGCGCCCCACAGGAACAGTCAACGTACCGGTGACTGCTGCTGGTGTCAGCTCTTTCTCTGTCACAGCCTTATCGTTAGGTACTACTTTAGCCCATTCGTTATGAGAAGCGATAATATCGCTAATTTCATCAAGAGGCGCATCTTTAGTCAATTTAATCGTCAACGCTTGTGAATGACAGCGCATAGCGCCGATACGCACACAGATACCATCAATAGGCACTGGGCTATCACTGCGCCCCAGGATCTTGTTGGTCTCAACCTGAGCTTTCCACTCTTCTTTGCTTTGACCTGACTCCAAAGGCACATCGATCCAAGGGATCAAAGAACCCGCCAAAGGCACTGGCCAAGCGTCCAATGGATAATCACTGGAGCGAATAAAGTCAGCCGTCTTCTTATCAATTTCTAGAATGGCTGAAGCAGGATCATTCAATTCAGCTTCAACATTGGCATTGATAGCACCCATCTGTTTAATCAGCTCACGCATGTTTCGCGCACCAGCACCAGAGGCCGCCTGATATGTCATAGGTGTAATCCACTCCACCAGACCTTTTTCAAACAAGCCGCCAATACCCATCAGCATCAAGCTCACAGTACAGTTACCGCCAACATAAGTTTTAATACCGTTAGCTAAACCGTTTTTGATGACATCTTTATTAACAGGGTCGAGAACGATGATGGCATCATCCTTCATGCGCAGCACAGATGCCGCATCAATCCAGTAACCATTCCAACCTGCTTTACGCAGTGGCTCATAAACTTCTTTGGTGTAATCACCACCCTGGCAGGTGATAATGACATCCATCGCCTTTAGCTCATCAATGCTGTTGGCATCTTTGAGTGCAGGTACATCTTTACCCACATCAGGCCCAGGCTGACCCGCTTGAGAAGTGGTGAAGAAGATTGGTTCAATATCCGCGAAATCATTGTTTTCACGCATACGCTGCATCAGCACGGAACCCACCATGCCACGCCAACCGACAAAACCAACTCGTTTCATAATTCGATCTCTTTAATAGATATTTATGCCAATGCGGCAACCACTGCATCACCCATTTCAGAGCACTTAACTTTCTTAGTGCCTTCTGAATAGATATCTACAGTGCGATAACCGTCTGCCAATACTTTTGCTACGGCGTCATCAATACGTTTGGCTTGAGCTTCATCGCCAAAGGTATAACGTAACATCATAGAGACGGAGAGAATAGTTGCTAATGGGTTAGCAATATCTTTGCCAGCGATATCTGGAGCAGAACCGTGAATGGGCTCATACATGCCTTTATTGTTCTCATCCAGCGATGCAGAAGGCAGCATGCCGATTGACCCCGTCAGCATTGAAGCGGCATCTGACAAAATATCACCGAAAATGTTGCCCGTTACGATCACATCGAACTGTTTTGGTGCGCGCACCAATTGCATTGCAGCGTTATCCACGTACATGTGGCTCAGTTCAACTTCTGGATACTCTTTACCCACTTCGATAACGATCTCTTTCCACAGTTCGCTACACTCAAGTACATTGGCTTTTTCAACAGAGCACAGTTTCTTGTCACGCTTCATAGCGATCTGGAAGGCCATGTGCGCTACACGACGAATTTCAGATTCAGAGTACAGCATGGTGTTGAAACCAACGCGCTCACCGTCACGCTCTTCAATGCCGCGAGGCTGACCGAAGTAGATATCACCTGTCAGTTCACGCACGATCATGATATCCAGGCCAGATACCACTTCAGGCTTTAAAGTAGAGGCTTCAGCCAGTTCTGGGTACAACAATGCAGGGCGCAGGTTACCAAACAGGTTCAGCTCTTTACGAATACGCAGCAGACCGCGCTCAGGACGCAGAGGACGATCCAACGTATCGTATTGAGGACCACCAACAGCACCTAGCAGTACTGCATCAGAAGCTTTGGCCAGCTCCAGCGTTTCGGCAGGTAGTGGATCACCAGCGGCATCATAACCTGCGCCACCAATAGCACCTTCGGTCATTTCGATATCAAGGCCGTGATTAGCCTTCAATGCTTCCAATACTTTAACCGCTTCACGAACGATCTCTGGGCCGATGCCATCACCTGGCAATACTGCGATTTTCTTAGTCATGTTTCTTTACTCTATACAAAATTCGATTGATTAATCTGTTACGCAAACAACCAAGGCGTTTGTGCCTTGCGCTTCTCTTCGTAAGCCTTAATGTCGTCTACGTGTTGCAGGGTCAGGCCGATATCATCCAAACCATTCAGCAGACAGTATTTACGGAACTCGTCCACTTCAAAACTGAAAGACTCACCGCTTGGCGTCGTCACCGTTTGCGCCTGCAGGTCAACATTCAATTGATAACCTTCATTGGCTTCAGTCTCTTTAAACAATTGGTCGACAATTGCAGCATCCAGCACGATAGGCAAAATGCCATTCTTGAAGCAGTTGTTGTAGAAGATATCCGCAAAGCTTGGCGCAATAATGCTGCGAAAACCGTAATCTTCCAACGCCCATGGCGCATGCTCACGAGAAGAACCACAACCGAAGTTGTCACGCGCCAACAGGATTTGTGAACCCTGATAACGCGCCTGATTCAGTACAAACTCTTTATTCAAGGGGCGTGAACTATTGTCTTTACCTGGCTCACCCAGATCCATGTAACGCCATTCATCAAACAGGTTGGGGCCAAAGCCTGAACGTTTGATCGACTTTAAAAACTGTTTAGGGATGATTGCATCAGTATCGACGTTGGGACGATCCAACGGCGCAACCAAACCATTTAACGTAATAAACTTTTCCATTCCAACACCTACTTATCAGCGGCGCGCTCGATTTTGTCACCGAGCTTGCTTAAATCTTTACCAAAGCCTTCCATTGTCTCGCAGCCACTCAAGCCAACTAACGCCATCGCCACCAGTAAAAAAGCAGTTACACGTTTCATAAAGCTTCTCCCGATCAATTCCCAATCTATATCAAGATTACTTGGTTAACTCTCTTACATCAGCAAAACGGCCCGCTATCGCTGCGGCCGCGGCCATCGCAGGCCCAACCAAGTGTGTGCGCCCGCCCATACCCTGACGGCCTTCAAAGTTGCGATTGGATGTAGAGGCGCAACGCTCACCCGGATCCAAACGGTCTGCGTTCATCGCAAGACACATAGAGCAACCTGGCTCGCGCCACTCAAAACCGGCTTCGATAAAAATCTTATCCAGTCCCTCTTCCTCAGCCTGTTTTTTCACCAGACCAGAACCAGGAACAACCAGCGCTAACTTCACATTGTCAGCCACTTTGCGCCCTTTGGCTACCGCTGCTGCTGCGCGCATATCTTCGATGCGCGAGTTGGTGCAGGAACCGATAAAGACTTTATCAACTGCAATCTCGTTAATCGGCGTGTCAGCCTCCAGCCCCATATAGGCCAGTGCTTTCTCCATACCGGTACGTTTGACTGCATCAGACTCGTTGGCAGGGTTTGGCACCTTGTCGCCGATAGACACAACCATTTCAGGCGAAGTCCCCCAAGTCACTTGAGGTTGGATATCCGCGGCATTCAGCTCCACAACCGCATCAAAGACAGCATCCGCATCTGAATGCAATTCGCGCCAGTTGGCCACAGCTGCTTCCCACTGATCCACAGAAGGGGCATAAGGACGACCTTTCACGTATTCGATGGTTTTGTCATCAACAGCAACCATACCTGCACGAGCACCTCCCTCAATCGCCATATTACAAACGGTCATACGACCTTCGACAGAGAGTGCTTCAATCGCCTCACCAGCGAATTCAATGGCATAACCCGTACCGCCAGCAGTACCGATTTTACCGATAATGGCCAACACGATATCTTTGGCATCTACCCCCGGCGCTACGTGGCCATTGACCTTAACCAGCATGTTTTTCGATTTTTTCTGAATCAGGCACTGAGTCGCCATTACATGCTCAACCTCAGAGGTACCAATACCATGAGCCAAAGCACCCAATGCACCGTGAGTTGAGGTATGTGAATCACCACACACAACTGTCATACCCGGCAAAGTAGCGCCCTGCTCAGGACCAACCACGTGAACTATCCCTTGGCGAGGATCGTTCATTTTGAATTCGGTAATACCAAAGAAATCGCAGTTGCTATCCAGTGTTTGCACCTGGAGCTTGGACACAGGATCGGAAATTCCTTCTACACCTGCCGCTTGGCCGGTAGTGGGCACGTTATGGTCTGGGGTCGCCAGGTTGGCATCCACGCGCCAAGGCTTACGATCCGCTATACGCAGACCTTCAAACGCCTGAGGCGAAGTCACCTCGTGCACAAGCTGCCTGTCTATATATATAAGTGAGCTACCATCGTCATTCTGACGGACTACGTGGGCATCCCACAACTTGTCATATAAGGTCTTGCCAGCCATTGAGCGATTCCTTTTCCTAACGCTAAATTCTAATTGTCCGCATAATATATCCGGAAAAGAAATAACTCCAATTCATATTTTTCATGCAACCTATTCCATTTTGGAATAGTATAGAAAATATGAACATTGAAGATTTTCAGGCCTTCCTAAGTGTCAGTAAGCACTCCTCTTTTTCCAAAGCAGCAGAGGAACTGCACATCACACAGCCCGCGGTGAGCAAACGTATCGCCGCGCTGGAAAGCCACTTAAATACCAAACTGTTTGACCGAATTGGCCGTCAGATCAAGCAAACTGAAGCAGGACAGGCACTGGAGAGATACGCGATACGTATTCTCTCAGAACTGGATGACAGCCGCCGCACCATTCAGAATCTAACCGGTGAAGTACGAGGCCCTATCACCATCGCCACCAGTCACCACATCAGCCTCCACAGGCTGCCGCCGGTATTGCGCCAATACACCCAGCTTTACCCGGAGGTGCAACTCGACCTCAGTTTCACGGACTCTGAACTGGCCTGCCGCGCGGTTGAGCAAGGCGATCTGGAGCTTGCTATCGTCACCTTGCCGTCGCCAGACACAACACAGCTCACCATGGTCGAGCTATGGACCGACACATTGGTATTAGCCGCCAGCCCCGAACACCCACTACGCCTGCTCGATAAAATCACACCCAAGATCCTGGCGAAATACCCGGCAATACTCCCCCCTCGCAACACCTATACGCGAGAGCTAATCAACAAAGCCCTACTGATGGAACAGCTGGAAACCAAAATGGAAACCCACTACATGGAAACCATCAAGATGCTGGTATCCGTTGGCATGGGCTGGAGCCTGTTACCGGAAAACATGTTGAACGAGGAGTTAAAACTACAGCCCAAGAAAGAGATATCCGTCGAGAGGACGCTCGGCATAGTTCACCACCCTCGCCGCACCCTGAGTAATGCTGCGATGTCGTTTATCGAGCTTTGCCTTAAAATAAGCTACGAAGAAGCCGACGCGGCCGCAGGATAATCCACCACATGTAACTTAGGCGTTGCCAAAGAGATACCCATCTCTTTCGAAGCTTGCAGCACCTTTTCACAAAAACGCTGACGGGTATCAATCAAACGTTTGATATCTTTGGTGTAGGAGTAACAACACCACTTCACAGCAAAATCCCCGGTATTGTTTACACGCACCTCTACGGGGTATTTGGCTTCCATGCAGATGTTTTTATCATCTACTGCAGCATCGAATGCTTTGCTGAACATCTGACGAACACGCTCGTCATCTTCAGCGTAATCAATATTAAATGACAATCGCTCACGCAACCCTTTGGCAGAAGCAAACTTGGAGAGGTTATGAATGGTTTGATCACGCAGACGCGAGTTACGAATCATGATGCGATGATTGTTTGTGAGATTTAATATCTCGGTGTAAAAAATACGCGTTTTGTAGACGATTCCCAGCGTTTTTTCACCGTCGTTAAACTCAACCACATCACCAACATCCATCATCTTACTGTTCAATATCACCAAGCCACTGATGATATCCGGCGCCCAGGCGCCCTGCGTTAAGGCGAGAAATACACCAACGATACCGATGGCTCCGCCTGCCTCCAGCAGGCTCTCAAAACCAAGAACGCGCACAATCGAAATCAGCGCAATAATAAAAATAATGATAGTGGCAAAGATGCTCACCAAGCGCGAATTGTAGGTATCCACCAACTGCGCAACGCCATCAATCTCACGCTGCTTGCCGTAACGAATGCGTACCCAGTAGTTAAACAGATGCAACCCGGCATAGCTCAGATACAACACCACCAATACTGAAAACAGCACATAAGCAGGATTTGAATCACTGTTATCATCAATCAAGCGTGAGGCGATGAACGAGACGATGATGACGCCGTTGAACGCGCGAAACACATTCACACGTTTGCGAAAGCCTTCACTCTCTTCCGGTTCATGATAAATAACAGAGAGAATTTTGTGCGCAAATGCCATCAACAACAGATTGACGGCAATAATCACTATCAGTTTCAAATCAAACATGAATTAAAGCTTTTTGCCTGCTAGCGTTGGTGTTTTATCCGTACGCGTTTCCAGTTTGATATAACTGATCAAACGCACACTTCCCTCTTTATGCAAGGTTTCATGGATCTGCTTCACAGCATTCAGCACATCATCCATCTCACCTTCGATGTTGGTACCCGCAGCGTGAGTTTCGAGCAAAAAGCCGTAACCATTTAACAACTCCACGACGCGCATCACCTGCTGCCTGACCGAAACACCATCCCCCAGAGGGATTACCTGTAGCTCTGCTGTTACTCTCATACCGCCCCCTTACTTGATCGTACAATTCGGCCGATTACCCGCCGCCTGAGCCGCTTCATACAAAGGGGTCGCAGTTGCCATCTCCGCATTCAGATCTTCAATACGCGTTTCATGAGAAGGGTGGGTAGACATAAACTCTGGCGGCGCTTTACCACCATTCTTGCCCATGTTTTGCCACAGATTCACACTTTGGCGAGGATCAAAACCGGCACTAGCCATTAACTCAAGCCCAATATTGTCGGCCTCACTCTCATGCAGACGACTGAACGGCAGTAACACCCCAAACTGACTTCCCAGCCCCAGTGCAGACATCGCCAGCTCACGATTTTGCACGTTACTAACAGCCATCCAGTTTTCCAGCAACGATAGCGCCTGATCAATGGCGACATTTTGCGATACGCGCTCAGCACCGTGGCGCGCCAGCACATGCCCCACCTCATGCCCCATCACTGCGGCCAGTTGGTGCTGATTCTCCGCCACATTAAGCAGTCCCGTATAAACACCAATTTTGCCGCCTGGCAGGGCAAAAGCGTTTACGGCATCCGCATCGAACACCACCACTTCCCAGTCGCTACTTTGAGCTTGCACTCGGGGTAGTTGAGTTAAAGCATCCGCAACGCACTGAACATAGGCATTTACAGCCTCATCTTCCAAAACTGGCACATCCTGCTGCATCTGCTGAAAAGACTGCACGCCCATAGCGGCCATTTTGGACTCGGACATAAAAATAAACTGCTTACGCCCGGTAGGCGATGTGGCACAGGCTGCTAAAACAACCAACACAACTACGCCTGCAAACCATTTTTTCATTCTCATCAATCCTTGTGATTTTGCTATTGGCCCAATGGTATAGAGATTCCTTTAGCAATCAATCCCCCTCACGTAAACAAGGCCCCTGATATCCCCGTTTAGCTGCAGCAATTAACACCGCAAACGGTGCGGCAAAAGGCTATTTCTGGTATCCTTTGCGCCTTTTCCAGCACGGGATCGAGTCTATAACCATGACAGCCAAGATCATTGATGGCAAAGCCATTGCCGCCGAAATTCGTCAAAACGTAAAACATCGTGTTGATCATCGTCTTGCCAACGGCCAGCGCGCACCAGGCCTTGCGGTTGTACTGGTGGGCAGCGACCCTGCTTCTCAGGTGTACGTGAACAACAAACGTAAATCCTGTGCTGAAGTCGGCTTCGTGTCCAAATCGTTTGACCTGCCAGCGGACACCTCTCAAGAAGCGCTACTGGCGAAAATTGATGAGCTAAATAACGACCCAGAAATTGATGGCATTCTGGTGCAATTGCCACTGCCACAGCATATCGACTCTGAAGTAGTCGTTGAGCACATTGCTCCCAACAAAGATGTGGATGGTTTCCACCCATACAATGTTGGTCGCCTGGCACAACGTATCCCGCAACTACGTCCCTGCACACCTTGGGGCGTGATGACGCTACTGGAAAAAACGGAAGAGCAGATCCGCGGCATGGATGCAGTCATCGTTGGCGCGTCAAACATCGTAGGCCGCCCAATGGGACTGGAATTGCTGCTCGCCGGTTGCACTGTAACCACTTGCCACCGTTTCACGAAAGATCTGGAAGCGCACGTGCGCCGCGCGGATATCGTCGTGGTTGCCGTTGGCAAACCAAACTTCATCCCTGGCGAATGGATCAAAGAAGGCGCGATTGTGATTGATGTTGGCATCAATCGCCTGGAAAGTGGCAAACTGTGCGGCGATGTCGAATACGATAGCGCAGCTGAAAAAGCGAGCTGGATCACCCCAGTACCTGGCGGTGTAGGCCCTATGACTATTGCCACCCTGCTACAGAACACACTTTACGTCGCTGAAAGTCTGAGCGACAACTAAACCGCAATATCCCAAGGGGGAGAGCCATTCTCCCCTTTACTCCCCCCCTCTTTATCTCTTACTTTTGCTGCAACTACGCTAGCGGCGCATTTCCAGTATAATCTCTGTGAATATTCCGGTGCCTTTCAAATTAAAATAAAACACTAGGCACCCGTACCTGATAATTAAAACAATAAAACGCGCATGCAAGAACAAAAACAACTAAACCGCCGGGCGCTACTCTTCCTGCTTTTTCTTTCGATTGTGCCAGCCCTTACCTTCTGGCCCGGCACCAATGGCACTTTTCTGGTTGATGACTTTGATAACCTACGCCCCATCAGCGATCACGGCGGCATCACCAGCGTTGAGAACTTTAAGAAATTTGTATTAACCGGTGTCTCCGGCCCAACTGGGCGACCCGTTTCACTCGCCAGCTTCGTCATTGATGCGCAAGAATGGCCCGCGGATCCCCATTCATTTAAACGCACCAACATACTCATACACAGCCTTAACGGTATCATTTTATTTGCAGTCATCCTCAAACTGTTTCAGCTGTATGGCAAGCGAGACTCCACCGCACTTAATATCGCTTTTCTTGGCGCAGCCTTGTGGATGCTACACCCGCTGAATACCTCAACAGTTCTGTATGTCATTCAACGCATGACCGAACTTTCAGCATTGTTTTCGCTCATTGGTATTTGGTGTTACCTGCATGGTCGCCAGATGCTTAATTCAAATCCAGGCACCGGCTATTTATGGATGACAGGGGGCGTAGTTGCTTGTGGTGCACTAGCCACCCTGAGCAAAGAGACAGGGGTATTGCTACCGTTCTATATCGCAGCCATTGAATTTACGGTTTTGCGCTCAGTCAACAGGCCTAAATATTTCTTCTACTGGTTTATACCCATGGTCGCATTTCCTATCGCAATGCTACTCGGATATCTGGGAACTCGAGCAATGGGAGAAGGCGGTTATTCAGTGCGCAGCTTTACTCTTTATGAGCGTTTATTAACTCAGCCACGCATACTGTTCCACTATATAGGCAGCATCTTTTTTCCAAACTCTTTACCCACTCTTGCTGCTGATGATATTCCCATTTCTCGCGGACTATTGGAGCCGATTACCACGATACCCGCCATAATTGCTATTAACGCAATACTGATTGTAGGATTTGCCAGTGTCAAACGTTTCCCAGTACTGGCGCTAGGCATTTTATGGTTCATGGCCGGACATTTGCTTGAATCTACAGTGCTGTCGCTGGAGATGTATTTCGAGCATCGCAACTATATGCCGATGATCGGCTTGATCATCGCGGCGGTTTACTACCTGCACGAGGCCTTATCTACAGATAGAAAAAAGGTCATCGCGGTTTCCACCATCGTACTAAGCGCATTAACCGTAACCACCTGGAGCTACAGCACCACATGGGGAGACCACAGCCGTCTAGTGGATGAGTGGGCACACAGCCAACCACACTCAGCGCGCGCGCAAATTCTATTAGTGCTCAAAACCATCCATGAATCTGGTTATCCTGAAGCACTGGAGGTATTCAACAAAGCCCGCCCCAATCTCCCCAACACATTAGGGCTCGACTTTCTCTACACAGATCTAATTTGTGTCAACAACAAACTAGACCAAGAGTGGTTCAACACTTTGCTACACAGAGCGGCTTACACCAACATCGACCAATATGTTCAGCAAAGCCTCAACCAACTAATGGGCAGTGTTTTTCGTAAGAACTGCAAGCAGATTCCCATCAAGGGACTGGAGGCACTCGTAGACAATCTACTCGCCAACTCCGTAACGCCTCCACTTGAGAAACGAGACGCTGCGCTACAAATGGTCAAAGCCGAAATATATCTAACCAACAATCAACCCATT
>JBNKYV010000168.1:0-3927 GCA_050301075.1 Gammaproteobacteria bacterium | reverse complement strand
GCTGAGATGGCATTTGCTGGCCATATCGGTGTCTCTATCAAAACAGATGATCTAGGTAGCGATACCGCTGCAGCTCTGTTTAACGAAGAACTGGGTGCAGTTATTCAAGTGCGTAACGAAGATCTGGATAAAGTGTTGGCCGTGCTGCACAAAGCTGGCCTGGGTCACTATAGCCATGTGATCGGTAGCCTGAACGATGATGACGTGATCGAAGTTTTGAGCAATGGTGAGGTGATCCTGAGCGAGTCGCGCATTGCATTGCAACGTGCCTGGACTGAAACCTCTTATCAGATCCAATCGATCCGTGATAACTCAGAGTGTGCACAGCAGGAGTTTGACCGCATTCTGGATGAAGAAGATCCAGGCATCCATGCAGAGCTGACCTTCGATCAAAACGAAGATGTTGCTGCGCCAATGATTAACACGGGCGTGCGTCCAAAGATGGCTGTTCTGCGTGAGCAGGGCGTAAATGGCCAGATCGAAATGGCAGCTGCGTTTGATCGTGCTGGTTTTGATTCTATCGATGTACACATGAGTGACATCATTAGTGGTCGTGTATCACTAAAAGACTTTAACGGTCTGGTTGCATGTGGTGGTTTCTCATACGGTGATGTATTGGGTGCCGGTGAAGGTTGGGCTAAGTCGGTGCTGTTTAACTCGCAAGCGCGTGATGAGTTTGCAGCCTTCTTCCAACGCGATGATAGTTTTAGCTTGGGTGTATGTAATGGCTGTCAGATGATGTCTAACCTGCATGAGCTGATTCCTGGCACTGAACACTGGCCACACTTTGTGCGTAATAACTCTGAGCAGTTTGAAGCGCGCTTTTCCATGGTTGAGGTGTTGAAGTCTCCTTCTATCTTCCTGCAAGGCATGGAAGGTTCGCGCCTGCCAATCGCTGTAGCGCATGGTGAAGGTCGTGCTGAGTTTGCATCTGCTGATTCAGCACAAAAAGCACTGGATGCCGGTGTGGTTGGTCTGCGTTATGTAGACAACTACGGTAACCCAACCGAAATGTATCCAGCTAACCCGAATGGTTCGCCAATGGGTATTACCGGTTTGACCAGTACTGATGGCCGCTTCACGATTATGATGCCTCATCCTGAACGTGTCTTCCGTGCGGTTCAGTACTCATCACGTCCTGCAGAGTGGATGGAAGATGGTCCATGGATGCGCATGTTCCGCAATGCGCGTAAGTGGTTGGGTTAATTTTTAGTTCAAATGTGTCGAAAAAGAGTAGGGCAGGAAAAGGGGAGTCCTAAATGAAAAAAAGCCTGGCCTTTATCTTTCCGCTACTCTTTGCATTTCTGTTGACGGGGTTTATCCCCGCTCAGCGTGGCGCGCCGCTGGTAGATGAACGCCTGCAACTCACTGTTTATGAAGTTACTTCTGCGGAAGAGTTGCAGGGCGTATTCGATCGTATTGGTTATTCATGGCCGCCCGCGTCAGACTCATTGGTCCCGCCAATCGAAATCGTTAGCTTTCCGCAGGACCTGGCTGAATTATCAGATGTGAAGCAAAAGAAAGCGCTGTTTTTTGGTGCCTTGCTGCCTATTGTATTGGCGGAAAATGAAAAGCTGGCTGATATGCGCCTGCATCTGAAACAGATGTTGAAGAAGGGCTACCACAACCTGAAAGAGAGCGAGCGACGCTGGGTGGATGCTATCGCCAAGCAGTATCGTTTGTCTGGCAGTATTGAAGAGGCGCGTGTTCAGCAAAATCTGTTGGCGCGTGTTGATGTTGTACCTGCTGCTTTGATTCTTGCCCAGGCTGCAAATGAAAGTGCCTGGGGAACTTCACGCTTTGCCCAAGAGGCGAACAATCTATTTGGTCAATGGACCTACAATCAGTCCGAAGGTCTTGTGCCGCTCAGTCGTCCTGATGGCGCTACCTATGCTGTACGTGTGTTCTCAAGCCTGGACGCTTCTGTGCGCGCCTATTTGCATAATCTCAATACCAATGCCGCCTATGCTGAGTTGCGTAAATTGCGTCGTACTATGCGCGAGCAGGGGCAAGCCCTGGATGCGCACGTGCTAGCGACGGGGCTGAGCGCCTATTCTGAGCGTGGTGATGCCTATATCGAAGAGATACAGGCCATGATGCGGGTAAACAAACTCGGCAAGTTGTTGCGTGCAGTAACACTGGATCGCAGCGTGAAAGAGCTTACTCTTCTCCTCCCGGCCATATCCACGGCTGGCTAAACCAATAGTAACGTCCGCTCTCTTTTGAGGGGGCGGTGCAGTTATAGCGGCTGCGTCCTTTGGGCAAATCCGCAATTGCCTGTACGGCAAACTGTTTTTCGCTTAACCACTCGACCTTAATTTTTCCTTGGCCGCTGGCGTAGCAGGCCAGTTGTTTTAGATGGGTATCATCTGTGTTGCCAAGTGTGACGACAAGTCGTGGGCGCGTATCCGTGGTTGCGGGGTCTTCCGGTGTGGAGTCTTTGACTGGCAGAGCAAGGCTATTAATTTTAGTGGTAAAACCATCCATGTCTGCAAAGGCTTCAGCCATAGGAAAACGCGGTAAAAACCGTTTGTCTGACAGTGTGCCAATAGCCCCTGATTGTTGTCCCATCGCGATTAGGCCAAGCTCTTCGACGATTTCAGTGACGGCTAGATTATATTCTCCAAAGGGATAGGCGAGTACGTGTAACACGTTATCAAGTTCTTCGGTTAGTCGTTGCTGTGCGTATTTCAAATCGTCCTTAATACGGTTGCGCCATGCTCTTTTGTCTTCGTCTTTTTTATAGCGAATCAGGTAGTCATGCGCGCGCGAATGGTTACCGTAGGTGGCACCATGCTGTTCCATTTCGCGCATCTGTTGCCAAGTCATGTAGTTGGAATATTGTTTGTCGATATAGTCTGTAGAAACAAATACGGTAAACGGCCAGTTGAGTGCTTTGAGGCGCGGATAGGCTTCTGTATACACGCTACGATAGGCATCATCCATCGTGATGGCGATGGTTTTGTCTGGCAGCGGTTGTTGGTTCTGGAGATGGTTGAGAACCTTGTCCAATGGCCAAACGTTAAAGTTGTTTTCTTTTAAATAATTAATTTGGGTGTCAAATTGATCTAGCCTGATGTTTGTGCTGGGATACTGGTCTTGTCCGAAGTGGTGGTACATCAGAACAACAGCAGAATCTGAAGCCGCCTTAGCAACAGGCATGCAGAGTAAAGAGGCTAGTGTTAAACAAGAGAGTTTTTGGGTAAACCGCATTGGTAGAGACTCAGTGTGTTAGCTGAGTCAATCATACCATTGTGAGGTCTGCTATTTGATACAGACGGTACGGATAATCGGGAAGTCCGTATAACCCTGCAGTATTTTCTCGATACCGTCTTGTTTTAGTGTACGCATGCCAGACGTTAACGCTTCTTTATGGATCTCTACAGTAGGCGCCCTGGTTAATATCATCTGTTTGATTCTTGGTGTGGTGGTTAATAGTTCATGTATGCCGATGCGCCCCCGGTAGCCTGTATCGTTACACTCTTTGCAGCCGGTGGATTTGTAGAGTGTTAGTTTGCCTTTGTTGCCAAATCGTTTTTTCCAATCTTCGATGACGCCATTGCATATCTGAACTTCATCCTCGTGAGTGTGGTCTTTGGGGAGTAGCTCCCGGCAATACTCATGAGCAAGTGTGTCGAGCTCTTTCTGTTGTGGGTGATATGCTGTTTTGCAGCTTGGGCACAGGGTTTTCGCCAAACGTTGTGCCAATATGCCAAGCAGAGCATCTGCAAAGTTGAAAGGGTCCATCTCCATGTCCAATAGGCGCACAATACTTTCTGCGGCACTGTTGGTATGTAATGTGGATAAAACCAAGTGGCCTGTGAGTGATGCTTCTATACCCATGCCCGCGGTCTCTTCATCACGCATCTCGCCAACCATGATAATGTCGGGGTCTGCACGCAAAAAAGCACGCATGGCATTGGCGAA